>CALHUZ010000194.1 GCA_938039305.1 uncultured Saprospiraceae bacterium | reverse complement strand
GAGTCAGCTGAATAGCCCTATTATCAAAGGCTGTATTGCATATCTCGACTGTGAACTTGAAGAAAGTATTCAGACAGGTGATCACCAGATCATCATCGGTAGAGTTGACAACTTTAGTAAATTAGAAAGCCTTGATCCACTCGTTTACTTCGGAGGTGGATATCGGACGTTAGAGATAAGCTAGACACTTTTCGAGGATTTACTTCCGTTCACTATGTATGAACCAAAAAGGAGTCATATCTTATTCATTCAAATTCCTTATCGTTTTATCGGTCTGTTTACCGAACTTTCTATTTTCTCAGAATGCGGACTCATTGTTCGTTCAAAAGGTAGATTCTCTCTTTGGCTTTTCTTTAGACTCTCTGGATGTACTGTTGAGAGATGATAAACTGGATTCTTTGAGTATGCAGTCTCTATATGAGATCATGATTGCTTTTGATGATGAAGGACTCGATAACCTTGTTGAAGCTAAACTTCCCTTCTTTGCTTTAGAAGATGCTGGCGGACATTTGATATCATCAGACTTATTCGAGGGTAAGATTTCAATCATTCACATATGGTCTATCTATAATCAACCATCTATTGATCAAATTCCATTAATCAATCAACTCGCAGAAGCTCATCAAGAATCGGTCAACGTCTTTACGATCACAAATAATTCCAGAATTGAAATACGAGATTATGTCTACAATTATAATTACAATCAAACTCATCTTATCGATGCCGGTTCCTATATCAAGGAATTAAATGTCGGACGTATTCCTAAGATTATGATTCTTGATCACAATCTTATCATCAGGGCTATTTATAACCAAAATGATTACGGCACATCATTCTTATATGATGAAATCAGTGCTAAAATAAAAGAATTGAAAATTTGAAATACGTAGTGTTATTTTACCAACGACTTGCGCCCGTACAAGCTGCAGATAGGACAAACCTTAGGATCATGACCTCTTGCAGGACAATACTCTCTTCCGAAAAATATAATCTGCAAGTGTAGCTTATTCCAGAGTTCGCGAGGAAACAGCTTCTTCAGATCCTTCTCAGTCTTGTCTACATTCTTTCCAGTACTCAGACACCATCGATAGGCTAATCGATGTATGTGCGTATCAACAGGAAATGCAGGCACTCCAAAAGCTTGAGCCATAACTACCGATGCAGTCTTATGGCCTACTCCAGGCATTCTCTCCAGTGCTTCAAATGATTGAGGCACTTCTCCATTATGCTCTTCCATTATTATCCTCGACAAGTCTGATATAGCTTGAGACTTTCTTGGTGACAACCCACAAGGCCTGATGATCTCTTTTATAGAATCTACAGACACACGCATCATGTCATATGGATTGTCTGCTAAGCGCCATAAGGCTGGTGTCGTCTTATTCACTCTTGCATCTGTGCATTGTGCAGAAAGTAAAACAGAAACTAACAAAGTATATGGATCTTTGTGATCAAGTGGAACTGGGGTCTCCGGATAATATCCTTCAAGTATCTCAACTATATGATCTGCCTTTTCTTGCTTCGTCATGTCTTAATTGCTATGAACTAATTAGAAGAGTCATAAAGAGAAGTTAAAAAAGACATTGTATCTACACGATCTGCATAGTCTAAGAACTGAGGCTTTTGGCAATCACCAAATGCTGTATGAGGCAAGTCCCCTACTCCATCCTTACTTACAAAACATTGGATCTCTTCATCCATGTTTTTCAATTGCGTAGTCAAGTTTTCTTTATCATCGTAATATTCATAATGAATGCATGATATTCTTGCAGATAGCGCAGAATCCTCTCTGACGATAAGGAAATTATTAGTTAAGTATATGTGCTGTCCGATCAGATAAATGGCGTTACTATAGTCATAGTTATTCTTATACTTATTGTGATCGTTCACATATCCAAAGTCAACTATAGATTCAAAAAAGAAATCAAATTTATAATCTCTAGGAACGTACAACTTTGAAACGTTGCGACATCCTAAACCGAAATACATAAAGATATCTTCACCAAGACTTTTCAACTCTTCAGCAGATTCACTTCCATCAAGTACGGCAACAGAACTTCTGTTCTTTCTGATGATATGTGGATACTTCGAAAAGTAATAATCAAAATGAGTAGCCGCAGTAGAACCACCAGTTGCGATGACTGCATCCATATCCTTTAACCTATTGACGCTCACAAAGCGTTCTTCAGTTCTGGCATCTATCTTAGCTAAGACACTGATTAGATAAGCGATAAGCACTTTATCCTTTGAAGAGTATTTGATCAAAGAAGTATGTCCGGCTAAGAAAGTGCAGATCACATCGTGAATACCCACCATCGGTATATTTCCCGCGAGGACAAGACCTACCTTCTTGGAGGCATCATCTTTAATATCGTATCGACTGACAGCATCATCTAAAACCAACTTATCAAGATAGGCTTCTGTTACAGATTCCAAAGCATGCTTTATACCATCTGGAGTGAACCACGGATTCTCAGCGATGGCCTGTGCGCTGACGGCGTCCAGAAGACCATTTGTATCATTTTTAATGTGCTCAGACAATATCGTCAGCACTTCTATCCTTTCTTTTAAAGTCATATCAGAGTTGAATCGCAAAGAAAAGCATTCTTGCTCACTTGATTACCTATAAGATTAGGCGTTGAGATTGATCGATGATTATAGTATTAAAATGCATATTTGCCACATGTTAGACAGTTACAAGTCAAATAGTCTCTTATTAGGCCTCATCCTTTTAGCCCTACTTTTGCTGGTATACTCCTGCTCCAAGAAGCAATCAGATATTGTATCACAGAGTCCTTCACCTACGCAGGCATTAGTCACAGCGCAAGAGCTACTGGGTGCCAACTCTGAAGTCATTCCTAATCAAGACAGCACGCTCTTCTTATGTTTATTAAGTCGTAAACCTATGACGACCTACGCTGTTGTGAATATCAATGGTGATATCGCTCTCGATCAACAAAAAGTCCGAGGTAAGGTATCATGGCATACTCCAAGTAGTATTAAAGTGCAAGAACAGCCAGGAGTTATAGAAGACAGAAATAGCAAGCCATCAGATTATGCTAAAATCATAGAAATAAACCAGAATCATTGAGTTCAACTAAGTACATCATTATTTGCGGCATAGCGTTCATCGCTTTAGTAACTACACTTTACTTCTTCTCACCAGAGTCTAATGCGCTTGTAGCAAATGGTATAGAAGCATCAACGCATAAACGGTCCTCCAAGGATAACTCGTTGCTAAATGCTGAAAGTTATCATGAATTCAAGAAGCAAAGACGAAAAGAAGGTTATGCTAAAATGGATGCACCAGAACAGCATGCACTTATCGAAAGAATGCGCAGAACGCCAACTGACCGCACATCGCCTGAATATCCACAGAATTATAAGCTGAATGAATTAGCGAAGGCTAAAAATGCGAAAAGACCAGCACTAAAAAGCTCAATGGACTTTGACTTCATCGAGCGAGGTCCAGGTAATGTAGCAGGTAGAACCAGAGCACTACTCGTTTTACCCTCTGATCCTTCCAAAAACACATGGCTTGCCGCTAGTGCATCTGGAGGAATCTGGAAAACAACAAACAAAGGGGAATCATGGGAAGATAAAACAGCCGACTTCCCAAGTCTTGGCACAAACACGCTTGCTATGTCTAAGTCAGATCCCAATGTTATATACGCTGGGACAGGTGAACACTTCACTAGAGATATAGATGGCATTGGCCTATTTAAATCCTTAGACGAAGGTGAGACATGGACACAGATTGTAGCTGCAGGAGACTATGACGCATTTCGCAACATAAGCAGGATCGCTGTCGACCCTGATGATGTCAACACTGTCATTGTTACATCTCGTAATAGTGTCTTTGAAGACAGCTTAAGGGCAGCCATATATAAGACTACTGATGGAGGAATCACCTGGGATCTAAAGCGCTTTTCTACTGAAGAAAGATATGACGACATAGCTGTTAATCCATTTGATAAGAACTCTATTTATGTTGCTGTTCAGGGTGAAGGAGTTATAAAATCCCTTGACCAAGGGGAGACATGGGAAGACAAGTCTAAAGGCTTACAGATCACAGGGAGAATTGAGATTGCTTCAAGTACCCTCGATTCTGGATACGTATGGGCCTCTGCGCAAGGCAGTCGATCTGGTACAGGTTCCGATCTTTATCTCAGCAAAGATGCAGGCGAAAGTTGGCAATTAGCGGTTGATGAAGATGAGGCCATTCACTTTTTGGCTGGACAAGGATGGTATGATAATGTGATAGAACCACACCCGTTTAGTAAAAACATAGCATACGTGGGAGGAGTCAATCTTTTTAAGATGAGTGTCTCTGAAAGCGAAACAACTGACATCGTTTATGAAGTCGAAGACAAAGGAGCTTTCGAATTCATCGACTTCATCAATGGAGCCAATGTCGGTGGAGGATTTATAGAAGGCGAATTGCCTAATGAAGAAAAGGTTTCAATCGAACTTAGATTTGGTCAAGGAGGCCAAAAAGCACACCGCTTTTCTGTTGGTGGGCGTGGTTCTGGTGTGCCAGCTGCTGATTATGCTTATCAAGATTTGGTAGATATTCCATTCACGGCTTGGGACATTACAAATAATATTCAGTTGATGGTTTCTTTCCGAGATCAAGCAGATGACGGAGCTTGGAATCTAAAAGAACGAACACTTAATAGTAGCGATACACCCAATGATAGTCGGGAGTATATATTTGTGCATAACGTCCCATATACAGACACAACGGATATGAATATCTCAGTCGATGGAGGACATGAATATAGACAGCTCTTTCTAATGTGGCCAGCTATGCAAGATGGTGCTAACTACGATCCATATGACAGTCCAGTCATTTCATTTAGCATCTTAGCTGAGTTGACGAGCGTGTTGAGCGTTCGTACTACAGCCATAAGTGATGCTTACGATGATTTTGATGGCAACAATAGTTTCAATGGCTCAAGGCCAAATAGTGGACACCATCCAGATCAGCATAGTTTAACCACCATAGTCTTAGACTCTACTAATAAATCATTCAACCTGCTTACTACTAATGATGGCGGGGTATACTTCAGTAATATTTCCAAAGATCCTGGTACATCAGACAATGCATTTAGATATGGTGGATTTGGATATAATACAACCCAGTTTTATGGTGCCGATAAGATGCCGGGTGAAGATCGCTATGTCGGCGGCATGCAAGACAATGCAACATTCTTGACTCGTCCAGGAGATGAAGCAAGCGCAACAAGCTTTTATCAATTTGCTATTGGAGGAGATGGCTTTGAAGCTATATGGAATAATCGAGACCCAGATCTCATCATAGGCTGTAGTCAGTTTAATGGATTCGCTCGATCAACAGATGGAGGCGAAACTTGGCGCAATGCTGAAAGTGGAATATCTGACCAAGGCCCATTTTATAGTAGAGTAGCAAATAACCGAAGTAACCCAGATAGACTTTTCACACTTGGTTCAAGTGGTGTATGGGTTTCTAATAACTTTGGTCTAAGCTGGGAAGGCACTCCTATCAATCAGCAGTGGAGTTTTAACAACAATGCAGATATAGATGTTTCAATTGCAAATAAAGATATCATCTGGGCGGGAGGCGCTATGGATGAATTCGAAAGGCTCTTCGTATCAACAGACGGTGGTCGCTCTTTTAATGCCACATCATATTATCAAGAATCAGATCTCGGGTCTGTATCTGGAATAGGAACACATCCGATAGAAGATGAAACAGCCTATGCCTTATTTTCATTTGCACGTAGGCCTAAAGTTCTTAAGACTACCGATCTCGGACAAACATGGCAAGACATATCAGGCTTCGGCCCGAACACTGGAGTGAGTTCTAAAGGATTTCCAGATGTAGCTGTTAATTGTATCCTTGTTTTTCCAAATGACACGAACCGCATATGGGTTGGAAGTGAGATCGGCATTATTGAATCTCTTGACGGGGGAGACTCTTGGGCTCTATTAGAAAGTAATTTCCCATCAGTAAATGTCTATGATTTTAAAATCCAGGATGATCAGATTGTCATAGCAACATACGGTAGAGGCATCTGGTCTGTGACTGTAGAAGGCATAGAACAAGAATACATCTTCGCTCCTAATATCACAGATGCGAATATAAGTCCATCAGGAGGATTAACTCTTGATGCCACTATTGGTCACTTATTCGATTCTCTTTCCTTTACTGCTGATGACACACCAGTTGGGTCTACTTTAAAAGACATAGTCGTTGGCGAAGGCACATTCGGTATTGGTGATTTTGACTTAGCAGATGGAGGCTATGACTTCACTATAATTGGATATCTCAACGGAGAGCAGTTTGAATCGTCACCTTTCGAGGCGTTCGTATTTGCTCCACGAGAACCTACCACTGAATACTTCAATGATTTCTCAGATGAAGCAAGACACGATGATTTTATCGGAGGAGGATTCTCAGTAAGACTTGAAAATGGATTTAGTGATCCAGCTATCCACAGTGATCACAATTATAGTGATCAGGGATCCATCACTTATCAACTAAAAATCCCAATCATCGTTTCAGAACAACAAACATTTAAATACAAAGATGTTGTTATAGTTGAGCCAGGCGAAAACTTAGCCGACTTTGGATCACAGGATTTCTTTGATTATGTAGTAGCTGAAGGAAGTATCGATGGAACTAACTGGAGGCCACTTGCTGATGGCTATGACTCTGGATTTAATCCAAGCTGGACTTCTACTTATAATAACGAAGGAGCTGGAAGAGCATCATTATTTGTAGAGCATGAGGTTGATTTAAAAGATCGTTTTGTTGTTAATGATACCATTTTTATAAGGTATAGATTATTCGCAGATCCATTCGTCAATGGTTGGGGCTGGGCTATAGACAATGTAGCAATAGAGTTAGAAAGTACGACTCCTATATTCGATCCTTCATTTGAGACTTTATCTGTATATCCAAATCCTACTTCCGACTTTTTTATCATATCACTTCCTGAAAAAAAAGGAGATACCACAATTAGAATCAGAGACCTTAAAGGAAGCTTGATTAACTCCTATCAACTACAAGCACAGGATTCTAAATTAGAAATTAGCACAACTAACATGTCCTCAGGTCTTTATATCATAGACATAGTAGAAGAAGGAAAACTTGTTGCAACTGAAAAAGTAGTAATCACTCGATAGAGAAAAAGGAGTTACAAATAATCAAGAGGAATGTAACAATAAACATTATATCCCTCTTCTTTTTACTTCTTCGTTTACAAGCGACAGTTCTCTACTCATTTCTCCAGTGACTGCTGTGTTCTCTTCAGCTCGACGGATAAGATACTCTACTACATCTCTAACGGGGCCATATACTACGTACTTCGCTACATTGAATCCCGCCGCAGCAAGATTAAAAGTGATATGGTCACTCATGCCTTGTAGTTGGCAAAAGTTCAAATGAGGGTGGTCACGAGGCAATTCATTTTTTACAATTGCATTAACCATCTTCTGCACGCTTGCCAGATTGTGGCTTGCATTGCAAAATGCAATTTCTTTATATCGATCTAAGCAGAAAGCAATGCCCTCATCATAATCTCGATCTGTTGCTGCCTTGTCAGGTTGGATAGGAGAAGGATAGCCCATATCCTCGGCACGGTCTCTTTCCTTTTCCATGTAGGCACCCCTGACAAGTTTAGCTCCAAGTATATATCCTTCCTTATGAGCCTCAAGATAATCAGCTCTAAGTTGATCCAACTTATCGTGGCGATACATCTGATAAGTATTATAGAC
The DNA here is from genome assembly GCA_938039305.1 of uncultured Saprospiraceae bacterium. Lineage (GTDB taxonomy): Bacteria > Bacteroidota > Bacteroidia > Chitinophagales > Saprospiraceae > JAJRXG01. Next base: position 2,970 of record CALHUZ010000194.1, on the reverse strand, counting down.
GATGGCTTTATCTTTATTATAAGCTTTCATAAGATCAGTCACTATCTCATCCATCGCCACTTGCATCCAGCTCTCTTCAGCATCTATAAAAATACCAACACTTAGTTTATGCGCTTTTTTACAAGCCTTATTTATACGTTTTAAAAACCTATCGTATTTAGCTTTATCCTCTTTGCTAAAAGGATGTTTTTGCTGCTTTTTTATAAGAACGTTATTGTCTACTAAAGCGGTCAGTTTACAACTTACAACCGGAACTGAATTATTAGACGCTGCAAATTCTATAGCATTTATTAATTCCGCACATGCATCATCAAGTTCTTGTGCAACAGTTTTCGATTCTGCACCGTAATCAAGAATAGTACTTGCATTATGACTATAAAGATGATCTATAACTTCTTGGCAATCGACGAGGTTAATACCTCCGCAGAATTGCTTAAATATAGTCTTCTTCATGATAGACTGTACAAAAGGAAGCTTCAGCTTTAAGGCTAACTTTGCAACTGAAGAGCCGACATCGACGAGATGCCCATTATTCATGGCCATAAAAAGTCTCTTGCTTTCGATGAGCTCCTTGTCAGACTTATTTTGAAAAGCAATTTCTGTATTTCTAAAATCTGGAAGTCTTGTAGAATCAGATTCCTTTGCCATGAGCGCTTATAATTTATCATTCCAAATATCCCAAGACTTTTCGGCTTGTAAGGCTAACATATCGTAGCCATTCTTGACTTTAGTCTTGTGTGATTCTCCTTTAATTAAAAATAGCGTTTTCTCAGGATTATAAACCAGATCATATAGAATATGTTCTTCCGTGAGCGCTTCATATGGTATCGCAGCACATGTATTGAACTTAGGAGCCATACCCAAAGGAGTTGTATTAATGATAAGCTTCGTTTCTTGAATTAGTGGTGCTTTGACCTCACTATACTTCAGTTCCCCTTTACTCCTTGAGACCTTGATATACTTAATGCCTAATTTATCAAGCACATGCCACACAGCTTTAGCAGCTCCTCCAGTTCCAAGAACAAGCGCACTCTTAGGTTGGGTACCTTCTTTCCACATTGACGTTAGGCTTATTTCGAAGCCATATACATCTGTATTATGCCCTATCTTCTTCCCATCCTCAAAAAGAATCGTATTGACAGCGCCTATTTGCTCTGCTTCCTTCGTCAATTCATCCAAAAATGGAATCACCTTCTCCTTATAGGGTATCGTTACATTTATGCCTCGGAACCCTTCTAAGTCAGCAAAGGCATCTATATCTTCGAGAGGATAGAGATCATACTGGGCATCCTCTATTCCTTCCGCCTTAAACTTTGTGGCAAAATATCCTGGGGAAAAAGAATGTGAGAGTGGATAACCTATTAAACCAAACTTCCTCATTATATCATTTAAGTACAAATGACAGTTGGAGTTGATTAACTATTTCTCCTCTTTTCACTGTCGTAAATATTAAGATTAAATTCTCACCTTTACTAACCACCAGATGCTATCAAAAGTTAAAGATCTTTATGAAAATCAAGCACATCTTCTTATATCCTATTAAATCCACTCAACATATCCAGTTAGACACTGCTGATATAGAGATGACAGGGATAAGATATGATCGAAATTGGGCCTTATTTGATAGTTCTGGTCAAGCATTAACTGGTCGTGAGTATCCTAACTTATTGGATATCAAGACTTCAGTCATTGGAAAGAATCTTGAATTGTACCACAATGATAAGCCAATAGGAGCTATTCCACTGGAACTAAAGGAAACAATTTCTAAATCTTTGAAGATCTTTAGTTATCAAGCCTTTGGTCAAAATACAAATGAAGAAATAGATCAATGGTTCTCTGATTATATCGGTGTTGAATGCAAGCTCATGCAGTCTGACCTAAATCGAAAGAGACCCGTTCTTGCGAAACACGGCGGTAATGACGATGATATTGTAGCATTTGGTGATCAGGCTCCACTTTTGATTCTTTCAGAAGCAAGTGTTGCCGACTTGAACACCAGATTAGATGATCCTATTACGGCCGAAAGGTTCAGGCCTAATATTGTCGTCTCAGACTGTGAAGCTTATGCAGAAGATCAATGGGATATCATACAAATCGGCTCTTGCAAACTACGCGTTATTCAACAATGTGAGCGCTGTTTATTCACTACGATTGATGTTAAAACTAAGAAGAAGCACCCTAAGTCTGAGCCGCTCAGAACACTGGCGCAGTATCGTAAAGGACCGAGAAAAGGCGTTGTTTTTGGCGTGCATGCCGTACCTCTAAACACAGGTGAAATAGCGGAAGGAGACGTTCTCAAAGTATTGTCTTCTGCGCAAAGGAGTTTGACATCGTCTATCTAAGAACTCTCTGCTTTAGCTATCGAATGATGGAGCAACTCAACACCATCACTAAGTACTACAGGATAAACGGTCGCTGCGACTCCCGTTCTTTCGAGGTAACCCGAAGTAATACTTTCTATAGCTTGATCAAAGTGGTCTTCATGGATTAGATTAAGCGTACAACCACCAAACCCTCCTCCCATCATCCGACCACCAAGAACACCTTCTTGACTTAACGCTATCTCAATTAAAATATCTAACTCAACACAGCTCACTTCATATTCTAATTGCAACCCTCTATGACTCTGAACAAGAAGATCACCTATTAAATTAAAATCACTGTCAGCCATAGCTTCTATAAAGCTGAGCACTCTTGCGTTTTCTTCCATTATAAACTTACCTCTGTTAAACAACTTAGGTGGAAGCTTAGCTTTATGTTTTAACAACATCTCCAGACTAACATCTCGCAGACTTTCAACGTTACAACCATTTGCATTGAGCAGACCGATAAGCTCTTTACATTCTGCGGGTCTATCGTTATATCCAGATGTCAGATTTTCATGCTTGACATTAGAATTTATAAGAGCTAATCTATATGGTTTGACTTGCAAAGAATGATATGCATAATCTCTCGACTGACAGTCGAGTA
>CALHUZ010000193.1 GCA_938039305.1 uncultured Saprospiraceae bacterium | reverse complement strand
CCTTCGTTTTCAGCTTTGGTGTAATTAGAAAAAGTATCTAGTTCAGTCACTACTTCAGCAAAGCCTTCATCAAACTTAGAATCAAAAGATATAATACTTCTTATAAAGTGAGCCAATGCTGTTTGCATCCGACGCTCAGTCACATTTTCATCTCCGAATGCCGTTTCAAAAAGTGGCTTATAGTAATCCAATGTTTGCATCTTGCTCAAAAGTGAGTCAAAACCAGGCATCCCATTGGTGCCACTAAAGCCCATTTCGATATCATTTTTAAAAGGCTCTGTAACTGTACGCTCCAAGCCTTCGCCTCTCTTATCCCAAAACCGAAGATGATCAAAGGAAAAACCAACATTGATCAATCGCATCGCATGGCGCTCCGTCAACTTCCCATCAAATCCTCTACTGACTATACTTGTATCTCCAAATGCATGCTCTTGCTGATGACAGCTTGAACAAGAAGTTGTGCCATTTAGCGAAAGCTGCTTATCGTAAAACAATACACGACCAAGGGTTGCAGTCTCGTCGGTAATTGGATTGCTAATATTATGATTGAAGATCGCTTTTTCAGGGACAAACTGATTGGCATAATTAAAGAGATGATCAAGATCAATCACTCCTCTTTCATTATTCATCTCCGGATCTTCGTCCATAGAAGCACTCAAGGCGAGTACCAATATGAGGGCCAAGATTGAAAGAGATGGAAGGTACTTCATGCTGACTAAATTAAGGAAAATCACAGGTAAATGCTTGCCGTTAACATCTTGTAAATAAGTTAAAAGATCTTTGACCATAGACTAGTCAGAAGTAGACTGTATTAAGTTCAAGCGCAAGAATCAAGTTCAATATCAAAAACAGTTATGAGATGCCAGGTCACAGATGGCAATTTACGAGACACTGTTCTGAGATCAACGGACGAGCAATCATTTTCTCGACTCTCGTTTCTGACTTCTCGGCTCTGAAATCTGACATCTGGCTTCAAAAAATTATCTTTGAGCCACAAGCACAATTATGAAGACGTTAGACTGGAAGATCGCAAAAGAATACGAGGACATCACATACAAAAAGCTCAATGGAGTGGCCCGTATAGCCTTCAATAGACCTGAGGTACGCAATGCCTTTCGCCCTACGACTGTCGGTGAACTTTTAGACGCCTTTCATGATGCACATGAAGATCGAAGTATAGGAGTGATTTTGCTTTCAGGCGAAGGGCCTTCCTCTAAAGATGGTGGATGGGCATTTTGTTCAGGTGGCGATCAAAGAGTAAGAGGAAAGACTGGATACATAGGAGGCGATGGTGTAGGCCGACTAAACATCCTTGAAGTACAGCGCCTCATTAGATTCATGAATAAAGTTGTGATCTGTGTCGTGCCAGGTTGGGCGGTTGGCGGAGGTCATAGCCTTCATGTTGTTTGTGATCTAACGTTAGCCAGTAAAGAACATGCGATCTTCAAGCAGACAGATGCAGATGTTGCCAGTTTTGATGCTGGATATGGATCTGCTTACTTAGCTAAGATGGTCGGTCAAAAGAAAGCAAGAGAGATCTTCTTCTTAGGCAGAAACTATAGCGCTCAAGACGCTCTTGACATGGGCATGGTCAATGCCGTCATCCCTCATGACGAATTAGAAAATACAGCTTTTGAATGGGGCCAAGAAATACTGGGCAAAAGTCCTACAGCTATCAAGATGCTTAAGTATGCCATGAACCTTGTTGATGATGGGTTAGTTGGTCAGCAGATATTTGCTGGAGAAGCTACACGCCTTGGGTATATGACAGATGAAGCCGAAGAAGGTCGCAATGCCTTTTTAGAAAAAAGAAAGCCAGACTGGGATCGCTTTCCTAAGTTTCCTTAGGATTAGAAATTAGAATATGCGACTCTCTCTGAGGTCGTGAAAAATTCTAATTATTATTCAAATATGGCACCTCTCCGAGGTGGATGAGTTATAGTTTATAATTTGCGATTATCAGTTCTGCTATTTCGTTTTTGGGATCTGACTTCTCTCTTTTTTGCCTTCTTGATTCTTCTGCTCTAACTTTCGATCAATAATCAGAATAATCAGTAGGATATAACAAATGTATATCCGCACTCGATACAGTTTGTTTATACTTATCTATAGTTAGCAACTCTTTCCATTCTGGAGAATCAAAAAAGGCTATCCATTTCTTATCTCGAGTAGAGAGGTCTTTATAAGTTGTCATGTAGATGAGGTTAGGCATTTGCGGTCCAGCGATCACTTCTCCATAAAAGACAGCATTGCATCCGAGTCTATCGAATAGCTCGATTTCCCCACCTGCATTGAACATATCTACCTTGGACCAATAGCCAGCCTCTGTAGGCGACTCGTAACTCCTTAATTCATATACGCGTTTTGCTTTGGGGCCATCGAGACTTGTTTCTGCCATCGAAGGCATGCCCTCAAAAGCACGCATCAGCACGGTCTCAATACGAGCATACGGTGGTTCATCAAATGGTGCATTAATATATTCGCTACCTGCAGTCAGATAACTTTGATCTGTAGTTAACCCATGCTCTATTGTCACTGCTTGCTCCATTTTTTTCATAGGTATCAACACAAAGGTCTTCAAGTCAGTAATGTCTACTCCTTCGTGACCCTTCAGATGTTGCTTAAAGACACCGACTTTATTGATGCGCTGACGATGTAAAGCAGGAATTAAGGCAGACTTAAGATACTTATCTGTCATCATCATCTGTTCCTCTGTCTCGAACGTATAAGTCTTGAGCTGATAGTACTCTCTCTTTTGCCCTTCTTCTGGCAGCAGCGCCTCATCGGGAGCAACCTTATGAGAGTAGCCGCAGCTATACAAACACATGAATAGGAACACATAGAAACAGTAGCTTACAACTTTCATAGACTTTAGATTTTCTTACAAGCTTGGAAGGTAGTCATAACTAACTGGCTAGATTCATCGGAATGAACTATACTTGAATCTAGGCATTAGAAAGACTAAATCATTGTGAACAATATCAAGTTATACCCTCCTCTATATAGATGAATTGGCAGAAAGTCAAAGCAAATAAGTGGACCCAAAAGTTAATCAAGGTCTTTAACCGCGGCCTGACACCTTGGGAAATGGCATTAAGCATTATGCTGGGCTCCTTTTTCGGTGCAATCCCTTTGATCGGAGTAGCAACACCAGCAGTAACTTATCTATCTATCATCCTAAGGCTCAATGTTCCGATTGCGCTATTCATGACTTATGCAGTAAGCCCACTTCATGTCCTGTTATTCATTCCTTTCATACACTTAGGAGAATGGATCTTGGGCTTCCCACAGACAAGCATCACTTTTGATGCGGTTACCACAGCCTTCAAGACGGATATTATTGTCGCATTGAAAGATATGGCCCTTCAGCTAGGGTGCGGTCTCGTCGGATGGATACTCATAGGTCTTCCCGTAGCTATGATTCTATTATTTGTGCTTTACAGTATCCTAAGATTGGCTATGCCAGCACGAAAAATAAAATAGTCCTATACTACTTTATCAGATTGGCTTCGCGAAATATCACTAAATGGTTGTTCAAGCACAGACCGAATCACAATCATCAACAATTACAGTTCAGCAATCGTTATATTTATCTATTACAATAATTACTATGAACTTTTTAAAAATACCTGTTATAACAATTGTCATCTTTTCGCTCATCTCATGTACTGACTCTAAAGATGATTCGATAGATGTGTCTATAAAAGGAGAAGCTATTCACATTCAAAATTTCACAGGTCACTTAATCCGAAGAAGCGGTGAGTTATGTGGAGAAGGTATCACAGTAGTCATGGTCCTATCTTCTGAAAATGACAAACGTGAATACACATATGAAGCGGATACTTACCGCGACGCTGTCATAGATATCAAGAAAGGAGAAAAACTGAGTGTCACAGCTTTTGAAGTGCAAGATGGCCAACGCATATTTCTAACACAAAAAAGTGAGATCTACGATCCTCCTTCCGACAAAGATCAATTTGTACAACCGATTATAAGGCTATGTCCTAAAGACAATATTTCTTTTTTTGAATTTAATGAAAATTAAGCTTACAAGCCTATTACTTAGGACCTTCAACAGCTGAATCTTATTTAAATTCTATTTTGTTGGAAAAGACATTTTCTCAACAAAAAGAAAAACATGAAGAATCAGATAACTCAAAGAGTAAGTCCTGCACCTGAGCATTTACTTGAACAAAATGCCTACCTACTTAAAGCGATAGAAACGGCAAGAGGATAGACGCCAAATGGGACGTGGCTCGGAAATCACAGATCATTGAAGCTATGATCACATAAGCCCTCATCGTTCTCATAGTCCTGGTAAAATTGGAAAAGAATTAAAATGGTTTATTCCGCAGGTACTTTCATTTTTATCATTAGGCTTTCGCCAAATACCAAGATCATAATTTAACCGTCATGCTCAATCAAGATCTCTTTGGTTTTAGCATCTGGAGTTTTAAAATTAAAATAGATATCATACTTATCTTCGATGCTTTCAAAAGCAAGATTAAGTAACTGGATTTGATACATTGGTATAGAGCTCAATTCTAAAAATTAAACTCAAGCATTATGCTCCTTATGTATGAAAATTTACTAACTAACGGATATTATTGCTGCTCAATCAACGCTTGCTAGAACATCAGTGACTTTTGATTAAGATCACTATGTAAAAGGAGATGTTCTGTGAAGAAAGGCCTATTTATACTATGCTGCTCTGTACTTTGGTTCTG
>CALHUZ010000192.1 GCA_938039305.1 uncultured Saprospiraceae bacterium | reverse complement strand
TGTTATTCCTGATCCACCATCGTTTATGGATGACCATCGATTAGAGTTTCCATCATCGTAAATTAATTGACCTACAGTGCTTTGGTCAAAAGTGTACGTTTGGTCAGTGTCTACAGGATTTGTATCATCATTGATTGAGATGATGATGCCCTCTCCTTCAATCCTGCTGGTGCCATAAATAACAAAGTTTCCTGAAAAGTCTTCAGCGTCGCAATAGGTCCAACTTCCTGATTTACTAAAGCTCTCTTCATTCAAACTCCAGGAAACAACACCCTGTGCTTCCACTTGAATAGTCTCTTCTGGTGCTCCGCAAGAGCTAAGAAATAAACAAAACACCCATGACACTAACAGAATATATCTTATCATAATAAATGCAACATACTCTTGTAGCGAATATGACTGCTCATGTTATTGATAAGTGCGCTCATCTGATTCATATGTGTTGTCTGCCATCTTATAACAGTCATATGCAATCATTCATCAAATGGCAAATAAGGCATCATTAGAATGGAAGGGTGCTGCAGTTATGGTTGTAAACCTCTCAGTTGTCAATTGAATATCTGAAATGTATTATTAAGGATTGACCTTAGAGTGTGTTACTCGGATTTAGTGAAAGGTCATGAGATACATTTATCGGGAAAGCAGATTATATATCATTACCCCGAATGAAGCTAATTAACCATAACCGGATCACAGAAAGTCATGATATCAGTAGATGATTTCTCTGTGAGACCTCATTCAATGTTTAGTATTGGGTGAGGTTTTTCATGAAAGCAAATCACTAACAAAAAAGCCGCTAAGAATTGAATCCTTAGCGGCCTGTTATCTTTCAGAAATAAAACCTCTTACTGAGCTTTCATCTTTTTAAATGCTTCTGTTAACCTTGGTACCACATCAAATAAATCAGCACATACCCCATAATCGGCAGCCTTAAAGAAAGGCGCTTCTGGATCCTTATTGATCACTACGATGCACTTAGAGCTGTTTACTCCTGCAAGATGCTGTATCGCTCCAGAGATACCTGCGGCGATATAGAGGTTAGGTCGTATAGCTACACCTGTCTGTCCTACGTGCTCATGGTGAGGTCTCCATCCTGTATCAGCTACTGGACGAGAACAAGCCGTAGTTGCTCCGATGGTCTTTGCTAAGTCATCTATGATGCCCCAGTTTTCAGGTCCTTTCATACCACGTCCTGCAGAGACTACAAGCTCTGCTTCTGGAAGAGGCACTTCGCCGTCGACTGTCTTTCTTTCTTTGATGGTCACTGAGCTTGCAGGTACATCGACAGATCCAGCTTCTACTGGACAAGCACTACCGATCTCTGTTATAGGAAGTGCATTTCCCATAAGGGATAAGACACACTTGTCACCTGCCACTTTGCATTTGGCGAAAGCCTTACCCGAGAATACTGGCTTAGTCACTACGATACCACCGTCTTCTTGAGTAGGTACGCTATTCACTTGGCTCACTACGCCTGCGTCCATCTTGACAGCTACTCTGCCCGCTATAGATTTGCCAGTAGAAGAGTGATTCACAACGACCACTTTAGCGCCAACTTGCGCTGCTACCTGACCGATGATTGAAGTATATGATGAAGCATCGATGCCACCAGTATAATCTGCTAAGTGAACTACTTTAGAGGCTCCATACTTTCCAAGATCTGCTGGATTGTCAGCTGGCCCGATGACTACTGCTACGCATTCGCCACCTAATGACGCTGCAGTCTTGGCTCCGTAATGCACTGCTTCATAAGCCGCTTTCTTAAACTGTCCATTAGGACTTTCTGCTAATACTAATACTGACATAACTATATAACTTTAGCTTCTTCGTGAAGTAATCTTACTAATTCATCCATGTTTTCTGGGTCGATCATCTTAACACCACCTTTTGCTTCTGGAAGCGTATATGATACTACACTTACCTTGCTTTCTGTGACTGCTGGCTCTTCGACTGCCATAGGTTTGCGCTTTGCCATCATGATGCCTCTCATATTTGGGATGCGCTGCTCTGCTAATCCTTTAGATGCTGAAAGAACAAATGCTCCTGTCACATCTACTACCTCTACACCACCTTCGATATCTCGATTTACAGTAGCTGTCGTACCATCGTGATCCATGTGTGAAGCATATGATACGTATGGAAGATTAAGGTGTTCTGCTATCATGCCTCCCACTTCAGAGCCATTATAGTCGATAGATTCCTTACCGGTAAATATGACATCATAACCCTTGTCCTTAGCATGTGCTGCTATATTAGCTGCCACTTGACCAGCGCTTAGCGCTTCTGCATTGATGCGTACGGCATCATCTGCTCCGATCGCTAATGCTTTTCTGATCACTACATCATTAGCCGCTGGGCCAACATTGATAGCAGTGACTGTACCGCCATGCTGCTCCTTTAATTCGAGGGCTCTGACGAGTGCATACCATTCGTCATAAGGATTCATGATAAACTGTACGCCACTTTCGTCAAACTTGCTATCGCCATCTGTAAAGGCAATTTTTGCAGTTGTCTCGGGCGTCTTCGTGATACAAACGAGTAACTTCATATGTGTAACTTGTCGTTGTTTTATGTTATAATGGATCGCAGACATGATTGTTCTACGAAGCCGCAAAGGTAATTCTTAATTAGTAGTAGTGTAAAGATGGATAATTGGCGATTGAATCACCTTCAAGAACTTTTGAAGGAAGATCCGAAAGATGAGTTTGTACTATATGCTTTGGCTCAAGAATATACCAAGCATGAAAACCTTGAGAAAGCGCTTGATCAGTATCTCATACTTAAAAAGGTCAATGCGGACTATGTAGGCATGTATTATCACCTCGCGGCCTTGTATCTGGAGTTAGAAAAAGAAAAAGAAGCTCTGGCCACTTATGAAGAAGGAATCACTATCGCTCAGCGGCTTGGAGATCACCATGCACTTGGCGAGTTGAAGAATGCCAAGACTAACTTTGAGTTGGGCCTTTAGATATTGTAATCTCCTTCGTAGACAAAAGTTGCTGGTCCTGTCAGCCATATATCTCTGAAAGTGCCATCATCACCCTTTGTCCAAGATACTTTAAGATGTCCTCCTTTCGTACTTATCTTAATCTCTTGCTCCACTTGATTGGTATGGATCGCATGGGCTATTGAAGCCGCGACTACACCTGTACCACAGGAGAATGTCTCATCTTCAACTCCTCGCTCATATGTCCTGACCAATAGTTGTTCAGTCGTGCTTTCGGCTATATTGACATTGATTCCTTTGTCTTTGTAGGTGTCGTTGTATCTTATTGACTGGCCAACATTAACCATATCTAAGTCTGATATCGCTGTCGCAAATGAAACATAGTGTGGAGATCCAGTATCTAGCACATATGCTTGGTCGTCGCGAGAGATCGAGCTGACATCATTCATTTTAAGAGCGATCACTTGATCCTCGACCAATTTCGCCTCGTGGAGTCCATCGATGGCCATGAAGGTGCATTGATCCTTGTACATGCCAAGGCGAGCTGCTAAGCTAGCGATACATCTGCCACCATTGCCACACATCGAGCTGGTTCGACCATCGGCATTGAAGTATATCATCTCAAAATCAGCTGCTGTTGATTTCTCTATAAGCATCAACCCATCTGCTCCTATACCAAATCTACGATCGCACATCTTCTCTATGATAGCTTGGTCAGAGCCAGTGAGATACTGCTGCTGCCTCTGGTCTATGATGACGAAATCATTGCCTGTGCCTTGATATTTGAAGAAAGGAATGGTCATGTGATTTCCGTAAATTGAGCTACAAAGTAAAGCCAAATCGACTAAAAACTAAGCTATATCTGTCTTTGCGTAAGGCCTTGAAGAGTTCAAGTATTTAATATACAAGCTGTTAGCTAATAGATTATTACATTTGCATATATGTTATCCTCACTCATCGACATCATGTTAACCTCTTATTGTTCATGAGTTCAGAGTCCGTACAGTCATCAGAAATAGCAAAAGGCGTCATAGCCGGGCCTCTAAAGTTAGTTACAATTTGTACCAGCGATCTTAGTGCAGCTAGATCTTTCTATGAAGAAGAATTAGGGCTTTCTGTCAAAGGACCTCATGAATTAGGAGCTGAAGAGAAGGAAAAGTTGAGTGCTTTCTGGGACATACCACTGACC
>CALHUZ010000191.1 GCA_938039305.1 uncultured Saprospiraceae bacterium | reverse complement strand
CGAGGCACGATTGAGATGCGAGCTTCTCAATTTGAAAATAACTTTTGCCTTGAGATTATTGATAACGGTAAGGGGATAGATCATTCTATTATCCACCAAATATTTGATCGTTTCTACTCCACTTCTGAACAAGGCGCACTTGGCTCTGGTGTAGGGTTGGCATATGTCAAAGAGCTTGTAAAGCTTTGTGAAGGAGAGATATCAGTCACAAGCGACCTTGGAAAAGGAAGTAATTTTAAAGTCGTGTTGCCAGTTAAGAATGTTGCTACAACACAGTCGGCATTGGACATCGAGATACCAGTCAAAATATCAAATCAGGACCTTAACCCTAAGCCTGATTTAATAAACACGCATGCGGATATGCACATGTTGATCGTTGAGGACAACGAAGATATTTTACAGTATTTAAGGGCCTTACTACAAGATGACTTTCTTATTACCACAGTCAATAATGGCAAGGAAGCAATTAAGCAGTTAGAAAGCGAACCCATTGATTTCATCTTAAGTGATGTGATGATGCCTGAGATGGATGGCTTTGAACTCTGTAAGTTTGTGAAGAATCAATCTGACTACGCTCACATTCCTTTTATCCTAATCACTGCTAAGACGTCTTCTCAGGACAAGCGCAAAGGGCATGAACTAGGAGTAGACGGATATTTAACCAAGCCTTTTAATGAGGACGAATTACTTGCTCTGATTACTAATCTTTTAAAGAAGAGAAAAAACAAGATCAACTGGTTCACTGAAGTATTGGACTTAAAGTCAGCTCAAGTTGAACAAAACTTGATCAGGCAAGAGGATTTAGATTTCATCAAGAGACTCCAAATTTTGATTCTGGACAATCCAATCACTTTTGGTGTAGATGAACTATCCAAAGAAATGGGCATGTCATCTAAAAGAATGAGAAATAAGGTGAAGGCATTAACTGGTAAAGCAATCAACAGATACTCTAACCAGATCAGAATAGAAAAATCAAAGGAGTTGTTGAAAAATACAGACTATACCATATCGCAGATTGCAAGTCAAGTAGGATATCATGACTCTGCTTACTATTCAAGAGTCTTTAAAAAGTACAACGATATGTCACCAAAGAGTTTTCTGGCACAGCAACCTACTTCAACTTAACAGTATAGAGATGCAACTATCACTACATCCATTTCTTTATAATTTTATCTACTTACCATTGGGTTGCACTTTATGGTCTTTGAGCTGCTCTTTTAGTTTTTCATTCTCAGCCTTAATGGCTGCAAGCTTCTTTTTTAGTTCTTTGGTTTTCATTGTATACTAGATATTTGGTTAATGCACTAAAATTAAAAATTGCCTCAATTCTAATATTATTTTATTTCTGACAATCGAACAAACCGGATGCCTCAGCTGCATCTTTTTTTGGTCCTCCCATATACTTAAAGAGAAGATCATGCTCACTCTTTTCTAATTCTTTTGGGCTCTGACCGAAAAACTGATTAACATGTTTTATAAAATCTGCCTGATCATAGTAACCTGACTTTAAAGCGAGTTCTGTAAGTGACTTATAGTCTCTAGTTCCCATCATTTTGATGGCACTGTTCATCTGGTGGATCCGCTTAAATTGCTTTATAGAAAGTCCGGTATTCCTTTTGAACTTTCGATAGATCTTTTTCTTCTCTGACTCCTTAAGCCTGTTAAGTGCCCCAAATTCATACATTCCAAACTCCATTGACTCTATCAGATCTTCAACAGCCTGATCCGGCTCCAGAGCATACGGTATTAATGAAACCAAATAACTATTAGCGATTTCTCTCTTTTCCATTAGGTTTGCTGTAGAAAAAAGCGCTTTCTCCAAGTCTTCCAATCCAAAGTCAGATATTTCATATTCTATATCAACCATGCGATCGGCGGGAATATGAAACAACCTATAAAAGCCAGTATAAGTGAACTCACTTACATAGTTCTTAACACCTTTAGCCATCTTAACTTTCAATGGCTCCTTAAGTCTATGGCCTTTAAAGTATGTGGCATTTCGATAGGTGATACATTCGCCATTATCTTTATAACCATAATAAGGCTCTCCGTAGGCATGATTCATAATGAGCCTGCCGGATGGAGCTATTTTGTGGAGATATTCATCGTCTGGGTGTGAGAACTCAACATTAACCCATCTGCTTACGAAAGGCTTGAGCACATCGAGTGGAGCAAATTCTTGAAGATAAAAAGGTAAATCCACTGCAATTTAGTTTGTTACATCATCCACAAAAGCCACCTACTTTTACAGCAGATTACATCAAGCGATCAGATATTATGATTTATATATATCTGTAAATTACAAGTAAGCTCATCCGCGATATGTTAAGAATGATGAAACCAATACTGAGCATGATGAAACCTCAACTCTATATGATCAAATGTTACATGTACGTAATCTTTCTATCCATCTTGATGTGTGGGACTTTGATTACAACCTCTGTTCCGTTAGAATCCCCATCAACATATAAGTCGTTGGTCTGTATAGCTATGTTTAAGTCACTACTGGCATTGAGTACTTTGATTCTATCTTTCATGATCTGCGTAGCGTGAGAAGTGCGTTTAGTATGCTTCTCTTGAACTTTAGCGGCTATCCTACCGACTCCATTATCTCGGATGGTGATATTAATCCACTGATCAGCTACAGCATCAAATAAAATAGATACATGTCCTCCAGACTTGAGGTGCAACTTACCATGTACAACAGCATTTTCTGCCAAGGGTTGGATCAACATAGGAGGAATCATGAGCACCTTAAGTCGATCATCACAATCAATATCAAAGGAAAATTTGTTATCAAACCGTTTTGCCTCAATGCCTAAGTAAATAAGCATGAACTCACACTCCTCCTCTATAGACACCAGCTTCTTACGCGAATGATCTAAGATCGTCCTCATCAACTGTGCGAACTCAGTGATATATGCAGCTGTTTCAGCAGTCTCTTTTGAGATCGCATAATACTTGATCGAGTTCAGACTATTAAATATAAAATGAGGATTCATCTGAGAAATCAATTGATCTGATTCCAATTGCAAGATTTTGTTCTCATACTCCTTCTTGATACTGTTCTCACGCTCCGATATGAGTGCTTCAGACTTGGCAGCCACCTCTACTTCAAGGCGTTCCGTATTTTGCTGTTGCAAATTTTTATTCTCTTCCAATTGAGACACTAGTTTCTGACTGATGATATATTTTTCATTATCTCTTAACTTGTTTTTATAACCGATGGCAAGAGAGTATCCTATTATAATTGGAAAGAAACCCAGTTGTGTAACAGTCAAGCTAAATATCTCCCACTCAGGGACTATGAAGTCTTCCAAAGTATAGCCATGCCCTAAGCTCAATTCTATCAGAGAAGTGATACTCCACAACAAACTCCCGATGATGATAGGATACTTAAGGCGCGATTGGATCAGCTTCCAGATTAAAGCTAAGGATACAAGTGATAGCACAAAAGACAACAAGTATATCACTGAGAACTTTTCTCTTACTGTGATGAGATCATCATAGGCATAGACCCAATAAGTACACAGTACAATCATACAGACATGCACGACAATCTGCAGATAAATAAATCTGGTCAAAAACTTGCTGTGCTTTTTAATCTCTAAAAAATGATAGACAAAGAGTGTATAAGTTATAAAAGTTAGGTTGACAAAGAGATCGTTTAAGTAGATATAGTGATAAGGCTGTTTGAACACAATATTAAAATCCATTCCACCATCCACTATCATAAAACTATTCCAAGTGATGGTCGCCATGAACAATGTAAAAAACCAATGCTCTGGCTTAGGATCAGTTATACTCAATGCTAAAAAGTAGAAGAGCAAAGCAAGACAGGTACCTAAGAACACAAGAGAAACCAACACTCCCCATCTAGCTTTGTCAAATAATTCAAGGATAAAAGGCCTAGGAGCCTTGGTATTCACTTTTATTTCATCAACAAAAAAGGGTCTTCCAGAGAAAGTACTCAAGAGAGCAGTCATCCCTATCATTTCAGATGGCTCTATTGTTATTCTTTCGTACTTCCATGCAAAGCCTGCTATGGATTGGTGTTTGGCGACCCAGCCCTTTCTTAATTCTACTTTTTTACTTTCTTTCTCGATAGTGAGATCAACTACCTCATTATTCCCAATGTCTATAACAAAAGACTCACTCTCTGCGCCTACGTTCGTGATATTCATGAAAAATGACGAATCAGATTGCAGCAAAATCCGATACTGCAAAGACTTGGGAAGATCAACTTGTTGAGCAAGACAAAGATGACAACCTAAAAATACAAACCCAAACAGAACACCTTTCAAACATTCTGAAAAGAAGCTTAAGAGTGTATTTAGAATTGCAATATTGAATATCACGCTTTGGATTATAAGATCAGTTAACTCAATGTAATGAGAATTTAGTCCCCCAGCCAATCAATACTTATGTCTTAACGATATGCAATATTTAATGCTTCAGTTATTCCATTGCCCTATTTAAACATGCTTTTTGTAATCTGAGCATGTCAGATACATGATGTACATTAATGAGAATTCTACCGATGAATTTACTTTTTAGAAAGCCTAAATAAAAATTGGGATGAAAAAGGCTTCAACCTTCATTCATCCCAATTTACCAGAAGATCACTTATTAAGCGAACACTGGCTTTATCGTATTAGAGCTTCTGACTAGCTCTTGTGATAATTTTATCTGATAAGTGATACGCTTCCTGCTATCACTTCTTCTTGTCCATTACATACGACCTTCAAGCAATATGCAAATACATCTGGCGCCATTTCTGCTCCATCATTCTGATGGAAACCATTCCAACCTACATCTTGTCTCATCGTTCTAAATACTTCTTTACCCCATCTATCTAATATTTGGAAGTCAACTTCATCAAGATCTCCATCACTTCTCACCATGAGGACATCATTGTTACCATCACCATTAGGTGTGAAAGCTTCAGGGACCATATAGTTAGAACACAATTGCTCCTCAACTGTGATAGTAATCATTGCTTCTGCTGTACATCCATTCTCATCTGTGACAGTTACAGTATAAGTTGTTGTTTCAGTTGGCATCACTACGCGTGAACCATTAGTGCTTCCGTCATCTGCCCATTCGTAAGTTGCTCCGGTAGCATCTGTGACTACATCAAGGGTTACAGACTCTCCTGAAGTAATTGTCGTCCCAGGAGTAGCATTTATGCTTGCTGTGATTCCACCTGATCCATCTATAGGAACTGGGAATTCCATAGAGCAACCGAGGTCTTCATTAGTGACAGTTAGAACTAAGTCTCCAGCATTTGAAGGGTCAATTGTTGGGTTTGCTGTATCACCACCACTGATTACTCCACCCATTGCAGAAGTCCACATATATGAGACATTTGCCCCAGTATTATCTGTTACATTTAGATCAACACTCTCTCCACATGCTGGTTCTCCACCTTCTACTGTTCCAGGACCAGTTATCGTTACGTCAAAATCATACTTACTCACATCATAGACTAAGGTCATTTCACATCCAAATGTATCAGATACAGTGGCTGTTATTGAAGTCATCTCAGACCTATCTACAGTTACAGAATCAGTCATAGACAACACGTTGCCATCTTGATCTGTCCATACTATATCACTTACTGAAGTCGCCCCTAATGTCAGATTAGGATCACCTCCATCACAAGTAGATTGATCTAAATCATCTTCTGTCGCAATTTCCAGTATTTCTGGAACTTCAAATGTGACACTCTCTGCATCAAAATTACAAGTCTCCATTGTGGAGGTAAGAGTACCACTATAAGTACCTGCCATACCGAAGTCAATAGTCGGGTTAGCTTGTGTGCTCGTAAGTGCCTCACCATTTACAACTCCAAAGTCCCAAAGTACATCACCATCTCCGTATATCGGATCGATAGAGAACGCCATACTATTAGTCCCACACTGAACTTGTGGATCAAGATTCGTCGGAATGATTGTGCTATATGGTATGTCGATTGTTCCTGAGAAGCTACATCCTGCTTGATTAGTAGCGGTATACGATAATGTTAGATTGTCATTTCCTGTATTCATTCCTACTACAATCACTTTTGTATCATTTACTCCAGAGATAATCTCTGGTGCTGGTGACCAAGTTACTGTTAGGACCTCTCCATCTGGAGTTATTAAATCTATATCTGCAGTATCTCCAAGACATATTCTACTCGGTGCATCAAATTCCAATGACTCCATCCCCAACATGATTTCTCTTGTCGCTATATTACTTTTACATTCGTCATTGCTTGTAGTTGCCCTTAGGTATAAAGTAGATCCTGCAGGCACATCAACTGTTATCGTTGGATCCGTAGATAAGATCGTGCTAAAATCAGGATCTAATGACCATTCAAAATTAGTCATATCTAATGGCGTATTCGATAGTGCCTGATAAGTATTTCCTGTTGTACAATCGCCTGTTGCGCTACTTGATATGTCTACGACTATGTCATTAACGACCGGTACATTTATAGTTTCTGTTTTCACACACCCGCCACTTGTTGTCGCAGTATACGTCAAAGGTACTTCAGTCTGACCATCTGCAGCGTCGATAGTAACAGTTTCACCTGTTAAGCCAGAAATAATACTTTCTGTTGGCTCCCAAACAACAGTAAATGTTTCGTTAGGGTCACTATTTACTACTGATACAGTGCCAGTGTTTCCGATACATGTGTTAATCGGTGAGAAGCTTGCGGATATATTAGATGCTCCTAAGTCTCCAAGTGAGATACTCGGTACATTACTACCACAGAATGCTCCTCCTCCTGCTCTCATGTAGATTACAGAATTTCCATTAACAGGAATATTAACTGTTTGTCCTCTTGCAGCTACTGTTGCAAAGTTAGGATCAAACGACCATTCATATATTAAACCTTCTGGACCACCATTTGATGCTACTCCAGTAAGATTAACCTCTCCGCCACAAGTGCCTGAGTTATTAACGATGCTTACATCTAAGAATTCATTCTGAACAAATACAGTTACTTCTTCAGTAACTGTTGATTCACCATTAGATACTGTTACGCTATAGGTTGTAGTAACCTCTGGATTAGCAACCGGATCTGAAGCTCCATTAGGGAACGTCAATCCAGTTGTTGGTGTCCAAGTATATGTCCATGCAGGATTAGGATTTGCAACTAATCTTGTTGATTGATTTGGACAGACAGTTATCGGGCCTGCAAGGAAATTAAGAGACACAGCTCCATCACCTATATTATTATAAACCTTAGTTTCTGTGATTGTACATCCACTAGATGATGTCACATAGTGAACTATAGTGATGCTTGTAGCACAAGGCACAACCGCAGTCGTTGTCCCTCCTGCAAATGGATAAACCAAACCATCTATGATAATCTCGTAGCGGCTATCAGTTATCGAGTATTGTGAATCTCCTTCTGTCGCCGTAGAGGTAAGATCTAATGTGATTAGATCATTAGTACATACTGGCGTTGCGTTATCAAAAGATACTGACAACTGTGAATTGATCACTCGCACTTGTCTAATCACTTCTGTATTACATAGAGCTTCTCCACTTGTAGAAGTCAGTTGTATCTGATAATCACCCTCAGCAGGATATGTGAATGAAGGATTATCTTCAGTCGACATAAAGGCAGGATCATCACTTGGATAGTTGAAGTTCCACTTGTACCCGCCACTGCTATTAGAATTATTATCCACAGTCACTGTAAGTCCTTCGCACACTATGTCTGGCGTGTTAAAACTAAGACCTGTAAGGCCGCTACAGTCACGTACATTATATTCAAAGTTTCTTCTTGTTTTTGATAGCATCACACCATCTCTCCACTCTTCTATCAAAACACCAACTAAAAATTGGCCCACTAATTCTGGTGTTGCTGTGATAACACCTGTATTATAATCTATCGCAAGTGGAACCCCACTGCCTAATTGATTATCCATAGAAAACCCAGGAGCATAAATCACTTCATCATATGGAGGTCCTGCAGGTGGTATAGGCTGAGGCATATCCAATGTGGCCCCTGCAAGTGGAGTATACAATGTGTACCTCAAGTCATCACCATCTATATCTACTCCAGCGCTACTAAATACAAGCTGCTCTCCTGCACAGATATATAAATCCGGCCACTCTTGGAAAGAAGGTGAATTATTACAAGCGGTCATAGATTCCTCTGTGATACATACAAAAGATGTATTTCCGGTCTGTGTTGGATCTAAGATGTTATTAAGTGTTTGATTTCTGCAACATCTTTGATAAGCCAGGATATATCCCTTTTCTCTGAAAGGCAAATACGCTTTTCCAACATAACGTGCTTCAGAAACACATACCTCTTGTCCCCCAGGTGTACATCCAGGATCAGTAGCACCGATATCTTCTACGCTTACCAACTCCATCTTCACAGCTCCTAAACTGCCCAACCAATTCAAAGGTGTACCGAAGGCATCGAAAATACCAACATAAGCAGGATCATCAAATACGGCTTCTGGATCACCATTGTTACAGTCTCTACGGACAGTAAGATTGATCATAAACCACTCTTCACCTTTACAAGTGAAGCTCATGTCTGCACCAACGATATGACTTGCATTCACATCTTGTGAAAAACACAAGAGTATGATGGCAACGAAGCCTGAGACAATGTTTCTAATACTTTTCATTTTTTTACTCATTACCATGTGTTATGATGAGCGAATTATTTTTTTACTAAAACGAACCTTGCTTAATCTCAACAATTTCAGCTCGGCGTTCTTTAGATGCATCAGGGCTATATATAGAATTACGTCGATCATAAAGAACATCACTTACATTGTCAGGAGCTAAACTCTCTCCGTATGACAATTCTGTAACCTTCAACTGACCATTTTCTATATACTTTATTAACGCACCATTTTGGTAGTCTCTTAATTCATTCTGTACTGATACTACTCTTCTTTGACTCAGTGCTAAATTGTATCGTGTATCAGCTCTTGGACTTGCAAAACCTCTCACTGAAATATCAAATGAGAATCCATCTTGCAATTGCCCATTTAGATAATCTAAGAATCGAGTAAACCTATCAAAACCTCCTTTTAAATCATCTTCAAAGAACGTTTCTATACGCGCTTCTGCAAGCGTTTTATCATCTCCTCTTAAGCGTCTTGAATACTCTCTTTTGAACTTATCTTTCTGAACAACATACTCATCGAAAGTATCTGAATACTTGAGATCAGTTGTTAACTTATTGGACCTTGCCTCTGCGTTCGAACCATTCTTTGCACCTGACGCAAGAGCTCCTGATCTTCTCTCTGGTATATCATTGTCAAAGTAAAGCGCTAATGGCAAATAGATATTCAAGTCTCTTCTTACTAAGAATAACTCCTTCTTAATTGTCCCTGAACCATCATCATCTTTCGCAACAAACTCAATAGTATCTTCATAGTATCTATCTCGCGATGCTATCAGCTTATAACTGTTTCCAGGGATAACTTGAAAATTGAAATCATTGCCTGATTCATTAGTAACAGTTATCTCTTGTACTGTGTTGTCAGTTAGATCGATGAGTCTAATTGTCGTACCAGGAAGCGGCTCCCTTGATATATCATCAAAAGTGAATACTTCAAGATCCAGTGTGCTTCTTTCTAGATATATTTTTCGAACTAAATCCTCTGATTTAAAAACATTCTTTGTGCTTAGAGGAAGTGTATCTGGGTGATATCCTTTCTTCGTAGTGATTAAAAGATAATCCTTGTTACGCTCTAATTGGAAAGTGTGATCGTTCGCTCGAGCATTTGTAATAGTATTCAATATTTCTCCTGACTCAACACAAACCAATTGAACAGTAACTCCTTCTAAACTATCAAGAGACTTTGCGTCAAATGTCAACGCATTAACCTTAATATCTAATGGAGCTATATCTGCTCTGAATATGTCATAACAGCAAGATTTGTTATTAGCATCTATGTATTGTGATCCAGGACGATTAGAAGATAAAAGACCTACATTTCCATCTTCATTAAGTGAATAGAATACATCGTTGTAGCTACCATTAGTTGGAGCTCCTACATTCTCTGGTTTTTCAAAGCCTGTGTTGCTTTTTACACTTCTATAAACATCAAATCCTCCCAAGGACATATCTCCATCTGTACTAAAATATAGTACCTGAGAATTGTCATGAAAGAATGGAGTGATGTCATCACCACCTGAATTAATCGCTGAAAGATTTACTGGATTTGCAAAAGATTCTACCCCAGTTATATTAGAAGCATAAATATCTAAACCTCCTTCACCACCTTCTCTATCAGATACAAAGTATAATATTTCTTGACCTGAACTTTTATCAAACCCTATGTTAGGCTGAGTATTAGTCACTGAGTCCATGTTAATATGGGAAGGCAACTTCATCTCATTTCCAAAACTTCCATCTCCAAGAACTGGTCTACAATAGATATCACATCTTACGTCCTCATCATTGATATACTCACATACTGTGTAGAAGACTTTTGACTTATTCATATTGTAAGTCAAATGCGCAGTGTGAAGGTTTTCTTTGTTAAATCCTTCCTTTATTTCCATTGTCGGCATTGTCGACATAGAGTCGCTATATGACAATACTTTTCCTATGTTCTTTACTGAGTACTTCTTTTTATCTTCTGGTAAAAATTTGACGGAAGTAAAGACTACATCATCTCCATCTATGATAGCTCCTATCTCGGAGTATGGAGTATTAATCTCTGATCCAAAGTTCGTTATGGTAACTGCTTCCTCAGGATTAGCCATCATCTCTTTAGCCCAATCGACAGATGCAATCTCTTTTCTTGCCTTATCTGAAAAGCGTGGATTATCTCCTTCAAATTGGCTTAAGTATAACTGATAGTTTTTCTTAGCCATGTCATATTTCCCTTGCATCTGCTGCATGTGTGCAAGGTGATATGTTGCATATGGATATTTAGCATCGTTATCTTCTGCTATAACATATGTATATAACTCTTCTGCCTTCTCATACGACTGAAAATTACGTGCCGACTCACCTGCACGATAGTACATCTCAACATCAGCACTATCGAACTGTATAGCCTCCAGATAGTAATCCATAGAGGCGTAGTAGTTCTCCCCTGCAAATGCATTTTCTGCGGCATTTATGAAAGCCTTTTTCGTCTGCGCTTGACTCACAGCACAAGTCAGCAGTAGCAGGCCTATTAGGTATAATTGTTTCATGCTCATTACTTTAGAAAATTGGACACACCTTAACCTTAGGCTTAACATCTGTGATTATATAATTAAAGTGCATCTCAAAAGAGGTTGGTCTTCGTTGGTTATGAATCTCTGCAAAGTCCGTTAAATCGACGTCGTAATTAAGGGATATATACATCTGACGATGTTGTAGAGCTACTATTGGGAATAATGATTTTCCTGATCTCCAACCGACACCTAAGTGAAGCGCTAACTCTTTACCTCTTTGTTGATTGATATAGATCTTTCCTAAGGCGCTTAATATTAGCTCATTAGAATCTTCTTGCAGTTGGTATAAACCATTAAGCTGTATATCAAGTCTCTTAGACAACTCAAAACTTCCTACCCCAGTGAAACTTATTCTGCGCGATAGTTTTATCTCATCATTGTCGTAGAACCCAACACTTGGTCGTACCAGGTGATACCCTCCAATGCCTAAGTCTAACTTCGTACGGCTTGTTCTTTGCCATCTATAGTTCAGTCCAAGACCCGTCTCCAAAAAAGAAACACGCTCTGTACTAAAGTTCTCTCCTGTAGGTAGCGTTCTATCTAATTCAAAACCGTTCCATTGTCTATCAAATGTTAGAGAGTTTTGATCAAAGCCTCGAGTGGCATAACCGAGTAATCCTCCAATAGTGAAGAGATTGTTCTCATTAAGGATTTTAGTCCAACTACCAGTAAGATTAATGTTGGTAAGATTTATATCGGCAAGTTCTCCTTGTACATCGTAGTTGAATAATACACCTGCTGACCAGAAATGCTGACGGCCATATTTTGGATAAAACTTGCGATCAAATGAACCACTGAAGGTAGTCCATGGCACAGGAACTGAGCGCCATTGGCTTTTATAGCTGAGATTAAGTCTCTTGTCGCCATTAAAAATACCTGTCTTAGCTGGGTTTACGTTAAGTGGCGAGTTGTAAAATTGCGAATAGTGTAAGTCCTGACTACTCAAAGAGCCCGCAGCTAGCAGCATAAAAAGATAGAGTATCAATTTTCTCATCTCAGGCATTGGTTTGTTCATAGAAAAACATCTTAAAACCGCAAAAACCCAAAGGAAACCATAAGAATCGTTGATTCTATAAGTAGTAACCCTGACATCTAAGGTTTTAACAAGTCTAATTCAATACGTAAATGTACGCAATATTGAACTTTCGCTATGAGTATTTAATGTATTAAAGTATAAATATATATAAAAAAGTTCCATATGTATAATAACTATATATGATTATATTAACATATGATAAGCCATCATCAAATTTATATCCTTTGAATTATATGCAGCTGGGTGGCTGAGCCGTTTTGATGGTTAAGGTGTAGGGTATCGCTGTCGATCATTGTTTAGACGATTATCATATACATTTGTCACATATGTTTTTCTACATAAGGGTATCCTCTTTGGCTCTCGCTCTTTTTAGTCTTGAAGCGTATTTACGAAAGTTGAAAAAATGTCTAACAAAACCTACTTATAAGCAGAGTTATCTCATGATAAGCTATTAACTTTCTATAATGAAGAATAAAGTCTGTGTGCTAACTGGCGCTGGAATAAGTGCTGAAAGTGGTATTAAAACCTTTAGAGATGCTGATGGATTATGGGAAGGTCATGACGTACAAGAAGTAGCTACTCCTGAAGGTTGGGCACGAAATCAAGAACTTGTCTTAAAGTTTTATAATGAACGTCGTCGACAACTAAAAGAAGTTAAGCCTAATGAAGGTCATCATCAGCTTCTTAGACTCGAAGAATCATTAGACACGGTCATCATTACGCAAAATGTAGATGATCTCCATGAACGCGCTGGCAGCAAACAGGTGATTCATCTGCATGGTGAACTTACTAAAGTGAGAAGTGTCAAAACTCCTTCTTCTGTATATCATTGGGAAGATGATCTTCAGACCGGTGATGTTTGTAAGGATGGTGGGCAACTTAGGCCACACATCGTATGGTTTGGAGAAGCCGTCCCTGAATTAGAGCGAGCAATAGACCATATTGTTGATGCTCATCACATATTAATCATAGGAACTTCTATGCAGGTCTACCCTGCTGCAAGTCTTACAGCCTATGCACCCGATTACGCTAAAATCTGGTATGTTGATCCAAATCCTCAGATCAATTATGAACTCAGTAGACAAAGCGATAGGCTTAGAATACTCAAGGGACCTGCTACTACAAAAGTAAAAGAGGCAGTAGATTTTATTCTGACTGCCTCTTAGATATTTTAAACTATCACCGTCTGGATCAACTACCACACATCAGGCAGCCATCTTCCATCGTGCATACTTCCCCTTCTACCACTTCTGGTTCAGCCAACTGCTTTGCAGTGACACTTGTTTTTTGGTGCTTTTGACTCAAGGTAAATTTGATCGGATCAACTGCAGCCTTAGAACGTAAGTAGTACATACCAGTCTTTAATCCTTTCTGCCATGCATAGAAATGCATCGATGTCAATTTTCCAAAGTTTGGATTCTCTACAAATAAATTAAGACTCTGGCTCTGACAAACATAAGCTCCTCTATCGGCTGCTAAGTCGATAATTGCTTTCTGGCTAATCTCCCAAACAGTTTTATACAGATCTTTTAAATCTTGAGGAATATCTGGGAAGTCTTGAACTGATCCGTTAGAAACCATCAAGCGTTCCTTCATATCTTCATTCCACAAACCTCTTTCTATTAGATCTTTAAGTAAGTGTTTGTTCACGATGATATACTCACCACTTAATGTTCTTCTTGAATAAAGATTAGATGTATATGGCTCGATACACTCGTTATTTCCTAATATCTGCGAAGTAGATGCAGTAGGCATAGGTGCTAAGAGTAGGCTATTTCTCAGACCTGTCTTCTTCACTTCTTTCTTTAATCCTGCCCAGTCATATCTCTTAGAAGGCTTCACATCCCACATGTCAAACTGTAGAATACCTTTGCTCGATGGAGAACCTTTGAAGGTCTCATATGATCCATCTCTTTGCGCTAAAGCATTGGATTCAGTCACAGCAGCGTGATAGATGGTCTCGAAGATATCAATGTTCAATTGCTTCGCTCCAGGACTATCAAATGGCTGACGCGTCAAAATGAACGCATCTGCTAATCCTTGGACACCTATACCTATCGGGCGATGTCTAAAGTTAGAACGCTCTGCCTCTATAACAGGATAGTAGTTGATATCTATAATCTTGTTCAGGTTTCGAGTGATCACTCGTGTTACCCTATGCAATTCTTCAAAGTCAAAAACTCCGTCAGTCACAAACTTAGGTAGAGATATAGATGCAAGGTTACATACTGCTACTTCATCCGGAGATGTATATTCTAAGATCTCTGTACATAGATTACTTGACTTAATCGTTCCGAGGTTCTTTTGATTAGACTTCTCATTACAGGCGTCCTTATATAGTATATATGGAGTACCAGTCTCGATCTGAGATTCTAATATGGCAAACCATAAATCTTGAGCCTTTATGGTCTTCATTGCTCTACCTTCTTTCTCATAAGAAGTATAAAGTTGTTCGAATTTCTCACCATACGCTTCGTCAAGACCTGGACACTCACTTGGGCAGAATAAAGACCATTCTTCGTCCGCTTTTACTCTTTTCATAAAGAGATCAGAGATCCACATCGCATAAAACAGGTCACGCGCTCTCATTTCTTCCTTACCGTGATTCTTCTTAAGATCTAAGAAGTCAAATATATCAGCATGCCAAGGTTCGAGATACATCGCAAAAGCGCCCTTACGCTTTCCACCTCCTTGGTCTACATATCTCGCTGTGTCATTAAATACTTTTAGCATCGGTACGATACCATTGGAGGTTCCACCTGTTCCCTTTATATAACTTCCTTTGGCTCTTACATTATGTAAGCTCAATCCTATACCACCTGCTGATTGGCTGATTTTTGCACATCGGGAAAGTGTTTCAAATATTCCAGATATACTATCTTCTGTCATTGTTAACAAGAAGCAAGAACTTAACTGTGGCTTCGGTGTGCCTGCATTAAATAATGTAGGTGTAGCATGAATAAACCACTTCTCTGACATTAGATTATATGTCTCAATAGCCGCTTCTATATCTTCTCCATGAATTCCCACTGAAGCTCTCATCAGCATGTGCTGAGGTCTTTCTACCACCTTACCCGTCATTCTGAGTAGATAAGAGCGTTCTAATGTTTTAAATCCAAAATAGTCAAAGGCGTAATCTCTATCATATATGATAGCTGAATCAAGAGTGTCTTTATGCTTACGAATCACCTCGATAGTTGTATCACCAATCAGACCTGCCTTGGCTCCGGTCTTAGGATCTATATAACTATACAATGCCTCCATAGTCTCTGAAAAAGACTTGTTGGTGTTCTTATGCAAGTTAGAAACTGCTATACGGGCAGCTAATATGGCATAGTCAGGGTGATAAGCCGCCATTGATGCTGAAGTCTCTGCAGCAAGATTGTCAAGTTCAGTAGTCGAAACGCCATCATATAATCCTTGAATCACCTTCTTCGATATTTCAATCGAATCCAAATGATTAGAATCTAATCCATAGCATAGTTTTTTAACTCTTGCTGTAATCTTATCAAAACTTACTGGTTCTGCCTTTCCACTTCTTTTAACAACCTGCATATATATTTATCTTTTTTATAGGTATTCGTACTGTATTTTATATCTGTATATTTCTAAAAGTCCTCATCGACAGAGAAGACTTGCTTATCCTTATCTGCCATAACACCTGCTTTCTGGTAGTCTCCGACTCTTTTCTCGAAGAAGTTGGTCTTACCTTGAAGTGAGATCAGCTCCATCCAAGGGAATGGATTCTCAACGTTATACACTCTATCATTTCCGAGTGCGCTCAATAGACGATCTGCTACAAACTCTATGTATTGGCACATCAATTCTGAATTCATCCCGATGAGGTTCACAGGTATAGCATCAGAAACAAATTCCTTCTCTATTTCAACTGCACTTGAGATCATCTCTAAGATGTCTTCTTTAGGAAGCTTATGCTGTATGTGCTGGTTGTAAAGCAAGCATGCAAAATCACAATGCATTCCTTCATCTCTTGAGATCAACTCATTAGAGAATGATAAACCTGGCATTAGTCCTCTTTTCTTTAACCAGAAGATCGAACAAAACGAACCACTAAAGAAAATCCCTTCTACTGCTGCAAAAGCAATGAGCCTTTCGGCAAATGATCCATTATCAATCCATCTAAATGCCCATTCAGCTTTCTTCTTCACACAATCGAGTGTTTCGATCGCATTAAAGAGGTAGTTCTTCTCTTTGTTATCTTTTATATAAGTATCTATCAGTAGAGAATAAGTCTCTGAATGGATATTCTCCATCATGATCTGAAAGCCATAGAAGAACTTCGCCTCAGTGTACTGAACCTCGCTAACCATGTTCTCAGCTAAGTTCTCATTAACGATACCATCACTTGCAGCGAAGAATGCCAAAACATGCTTTATGAAATGACGCTCATTATCATTCAACTTATTTTCCCAATCACTAAGATCTTGGTGTAGGTCAATTTCTTCAGCAGTCCAGAAACTTGCCTCTGACTTCTTATAGTATGCCCAAATATCATCGTGCTCTATAGGAAAGAGAACAAATCTGTTCGGGTTGTCTTGTAAGATAGGTTCGATACTCTGGTCCATGTGACGGTTCAGTTTATAATAAAGACAAAAATGCAGTCACTCGGACTGGCCAAATGCCTCTTAGGTTAGTAAAATGGTTCTATTATTTACGACTTTGGGGGATTACGATAAGAGGTAAAACTTAACTCTTGCACGAAGTCCAATTCCGTAGGACAAATAAATGCAAAAAAAGACTAATACGATGGCTGCGCAGCCTTATAGTTATCAACACGATGTTAATAAAATCTATAACACATTATAAATCAACGACATATGTATTTTACCAATTCTCTTTATTGTGGATAAACTTCGCAAATCGTTGAAAACAAGTTACTAATACATTATGGAGAAAGGTAATATAAACTGCTACACATTACCAGATCGACGGAATATAGCAATTAACGCGATCGAAATCGCTAATGAAATGAATATCATTAAGTAAGGTGTTAAAGCGTAATTTTTTAGGGGCAAATCGAGGTTCATCCCATAGAAACTAAAGACAATCGTAGGAACCATCAGAACAATAGTGATGGTCGTTAATCTGTGGATAACTAAATTTAGATTGTTTGAGATAATAGAAGCATAAGCTTCCATAGTTCCATTTAGAAGATTAGTATGAACATTAGCCATTTCTAAGGCCTGACTATTATCAATAATTATATCCTCGAATAAGTCTTGATGTTCTTCGATCTCTCGAATATTTAAGAAATCAGTCCTTTTCATCTTTTGTTTCAAGAGATCGTTGACGCTAAGTGAGTTAAGCATATAGACAAGTGACTTCTCTATTCTGAGTAGTTGCTGGAGTTCTTTATTTCTACTCGAGTTATACAACTCTCGCTCGATGAGATTACGCTTTAAATTGAGCTTCTTAAGAACATCGAGATACTGCCATACAGTCTTCTCAAATATAAAAAGGACAAATAACTTATGATCTGACAAATCGAATGACCTGAATCGCTTCTTTAGGATGAGCTCATCTACAGGACTTCCAGAAGCAGTAATCGTGATGATCCGGCCTGGCTTTAATATAATACCAATCGGCGCTGTTATATATAAGGCGTCACTTTCTTGTTCTTCAGTATTAACCACTGGTGCATTGATCACGATCAGTCTGACGTCATCCTCTCGTTCATAACGCGAACGTTCATCGATATCCAGTGAATCGGTTAAGAAATCCAGAGGGATATTTTCAGCTTTCGCCAAATACTCTAACTCCGAGTGATCCAGAGGTGCAGTAACGTGAATCCATAGAGCATCTGCAGGCTCTGCCTGTACTAACGCATCGTTATGTTTTTGAAAATAGCTGATCACTGGCCTTAGATTCTACCTTTAGTTGTAACAGATTCAAATACTGCTCCAAAACTACCCTTTCATGGGCGCACATGTGTGATTTATGACCACGAAAGTGCGATGGCTTACCATCCTTTTAATTCGATGGACTATATATCACTTCTTAGTTCAGCCTTTCCACTTGTTATATTGATCATTCTGGCCGATTCATCTTATCTATGAAGTATCTAACTTAGAGTTCAAATCATGACTATGGAAGTAATAAATGTTAAGAAAAAATTCGAGTTGTTCGATGATCATTGGAGTCCACGCATCATCACTTCACTGAATGGACAAGATGTTAAGATTGCTAAAGTCCAAGGGGAATTCGTTTGGCACGATCATGCTAACGAAGATGAATTGTTCTATATCATCAAAGGATCACTTGAGATACACTTTGAAGGAAGCATCAAAACACTCCAGACAGGAGATATGCTCACCATACCCAAAGGCGTATCACATAAACCTGTCGCTAAAGAAGAATGTTGGCTTCTATTATTTGAACCGCAAAGCACAAAGCACACAGGAGAAGTACAAGATGAACTAACTGTATCAACATATCAAAAGATATAACCCGGGTGATCTCCATACTCATACCAATATATAATGTCAAAGTCGTCAAGTTAGTAGATGAACTAATCAGTCAGTGCAGAAAGGCCAAGATCGCTTTTGAAATCATCTGTCTTGATGATCTTTCAAAGCAGGCCATCAAGGAACACAATGGAGTTATTAACGGACGTATGGGCGTTAACTACGTGGAACTTTCAGAAAATATAGGTCGCGCAAAAATCAGAAACAGACTGAGCAAGCTTGCCAGATATGATTGGTTATTGTTTTTGGACTGTGATGCCAAAATCCCTCATAAGAAGTTTGTCAAAAACTACATCAGCACCTTCAAGGAACCAGCTGCAATCATCGGAGGTACTATCTATCAAAAGAAGGCTCCACAGAATCCAGACAAAAGACTTCATTGGTATTATGGCAGAAAAAGAGAAGCGCTTAAAGCCAGCAAAAGAAACAAACATCCAGCGCGATACTTTCACACACACAATTTCTGCGTAGCACGCGATGTCATATGGAAGTATCCATTTGACGAAAAGGTCACTGGCTATGGTTACGAAGACTTGATGCTGGGTGAAAGTTTGAAAGAAGCTGGGATACCTATATATCACCTCGATAATCAGACAATCCATCGAGGTTTAAAAAAGAGCCAGCAGTTCTTGACTGACCAAAAGTCAGCGATTGATAACCTGGCATCACTCTTCTATGCAGATAATATCCAAGACACAAGGCTTATAAACTTTTACCTTAGAGTAAAGAAAACGGGATTTCTCAAAGCCATGGTGAATTGGATAGAACCCCGTCAAGAAAAAATTGAGAATCAATTAATTGAGCACCCAAACAGACTATATCTGCTGGATGTTTTGAAATTATATTATTTTGACAAAAGAATAAGCGACAAACTTAAACAGGGTACTGAACATGTCAGTCCAACATAATTCTATCAAATCAATTTTATTTAGAATTTTAGTTTGAAGAGTCAAAATAAATTTCCTTCTTTGTGTTGCACTATTCAACGATAAAGAATTACCTTTTTCATGATGACGACTGCCCGACTTCTTAATAAGAAGTTGGGCAACTTTTATTTATACGTGCAGTTTAATTCTTGTCGTAAGGCAAAACCCTATTGGCCAGCTCTCCAGAAGTTATGAGGTCCTTTAGCTCTTCACCTAACTCTAAGCTTCGCTCGGCAATTTCATCCCAATATGATATCCGCGCCTCTTGATCAAGACCAAAGAACTCCAAGTCCTTCATGTCCGATATTTGTTTTCTGGGTAAAGAGTTGACATATGATTCTGAAGGTGTCACAAGTAGCACATTAGACATCATATCCTCATTAGCACGACGTCTCTTGGGGAGTTTCTTATCGAACCAACCAGGAAGCACGTAAGGAAGAAAGTGTGGATGAATTATTATCCCATCATGATGATAAGGAAGAGAAACATGGTAGTCAGTCATCCCGCCATCCCAATAATACCCTTTGGGGGCACCTGATATATCAGAGATAGGCGCCATCAAAAATGGGATTGTTCCACTTGCTCTTAATGCAGCAACAAGGTTGTCCTTATCTAATTCGACAGATGTCGTAGGTAAGATGTCATCTTCTATATCGTATAGAAGTTCACCTTTTGTTTTAAATATGACCCTTTCTGCTGTCTTAGATAAATGATGCCGTCCGGCCACATTAGTTAAGAAAGAAAAGGCAAAACCAGCTCCACGTACAATCTTGTTAGGATTACTAAGTAAGCCTTTACCTCTTGCGGTGACTACTTGCAAAGATCTATTAGGGTGGTTCATGATGGTTTCGAATTGGCCATCAATAGCATACTCGATCATCTTCTTACATGCTTCAGACACCTCTCGCTCATCGGGCTTATCACTATATGTAGTCTCGCAATACAAGGTTTTCAATCTATCGATGCTGGCCACTGGGTCCTTAGTAAGTGCTGCAGCCATTTGCCAAGAGCCTACTGATGAACCAAGAAACCCAATAGGTTGTGTTGTACCTGCTAACAGATCACCTATGACATATCTGACCAAACCATAAGTGGTGAACCACTTCGGGCCGCCGGCTGCTGCCACTACTCCACTTACCATCTCTGGCGTGAATCCTTCTTTCTTAATACGACCGTAGGCAGAGGCGCCTGCTCTTAGAACAATTTTATTCATTAATTATAACAGGAGTCGATGTATCTAAGTTTTCTAAAATGATTGATTGATCATGAACCGATACGTCACCATTGAGATCGATATCTTCGATTAAGTAACTTGAATTATTACCATTAGCACGTCTCCAAGTTTCTATATCATCATTATTAATCGTAGGTATCTCTAAACTTCTTAAGGTGCTATTGAGATTGCCCGCAACCATCATTTTGACTTTACCTTTCGACTTTGCTCCTAAGCTTGACTCTTTTGTAAAATCATAGGCAAGCTTCCCATCTTCAATACTGATCTTTTCACTTCTGATAGACAAGTGATTACGATGACCTATTGATATAGTATAGGTATGGTCCTGGATTAATCGCCTTAAAGGAATAGGATCCACTGTAATTGAACCGTCTGAATTAAGCAATACAGACCGCTTAAAAACGACAACTCCTGAATCTTCATCTTTTATAGACATATACAACCAATCAACTGTTTGCTCTGTATAAACAGATGCATCGTTGATATTATTCTTCAAATTTTTAGTGTCGGTATCTGCATATGGGTCAAAGAATGGAACAGGCTCCGCAAAAAAAGCTTTGGGCTCCATCCCAGGCAGATAGCCTAATTCATAGAGCTTCGTGCTCATCTTTCTCTTTTCTGCATCATATGGTCCTTCTAATATGACCTTGACGTCTATGGATACACCTTGTGTAGCAAGAGATACTGGTTCGCCTATAAGGCCAACGATAAAAAGAGAATTAAAAAGTAGTGAGATAAATGTAGGCATGAGTGGGGAGTTTTGTTACACTTTCATGGTACATAAAACATGCCATATTTTGTTAATATGTTATGATGTATGAAATTAAACCATAAAAATCATGATTTCCTTGAAACAAACCCTCTCTACAATTTTAGAATCTTAGACTGGAACAGTCGCTTTATCAAGTACACGCTGTACCCATCCGTGGTTATCTTCTCTATCACCTGATCTAAGATCAGCTATATAGTTCTTCAGATATGGCCCCAAGATATAATTATCAGGATCGAGATCTATAATAGTTTCACCAAATGCTATCTTATTGACATAAGATACCACAGCAGCGGTGCCCGTTCCGAATACCTCTTGCAACTTTCCTTCGCGATGAGCGGCTAATACTTGATCTTTAGAAAGTGGCGCTTCTACTATTTCTACACCCTTCTCTTTAAGAATAGTTATTACAGAATCCCGAGTGATCCCCTTAAGAATAGCTCCATTTAAATCAGGAGTATATGCTTTGCCATCCATGATGAAGAAGATATTCATCGTTCCTACCTCTTGGATATATTTGAATTCGACAGGATCCATCCACATGACTTGATCATAGCCTTTTTCCTTTGCCTCTTTAGCTGGATATAGCGATGCTGCATAGTTTCCAGCAGTCTTCGCCTCTCCGACACCACCATCACATGCCCTTACATACTTTTCAGCAGCAAGCAAACTAACAGGTGCTGCGTAATATGGTCCAACTGGGCAAGTGAAAATTACAAACTTGTAAGTCTCCGATGGCCTAACACCTATAAACTCATCAGTAGCAAACATATAAGGACGTATGTACAATGCACTTCCGTCTGTAGGTGGGATCCAACCTTTGTCCAAATCAACCAAGGTTTCGATTGCGTTACAAAAAGTCTCACTTGAGATTTGAGGCATGCACATCCTATCCGCAGATGCATTAATCCGCTCAACATGCTTGTCTAATCTAAACAACAATGGAGTTCCATCATTATGAATTGAAGCTTTCATACCTTCGAATATGGACTGGCCATAGTGAAGAGTCAGATTAGCAGGATGAATTGAAAAATTAGAAAGAGGAACAATCTTACCTTCTTGCCATGCGCCATCAACATAGTCCATCACAAACATGTGATCACTACATATTTTCCCAAAAGGCAGATTATTAAAATCGATACCACTTAGACGAGAATGCTGAACTTGCTGAATGCTGATACTCATATCGAAAGTATTTTGAACAAAGTTATATAATAAAAGAGTTTAAAACTCGGAAAGTACCCTATAGAATCAAAACAAGAATCACTTGTCAGAGCAAGTAGTCGCTTGGAAGCAAATATTTTTATAATCTTACCTCTTAAACATATCTATTTGAGCTTCTTTACTTACACGATCTACGACATACCTGATGCATCAGAAGCAACTCTGGTTAGCTTAAACAAGCCAGTCTCTATATTTGTAAATGAAAGCCAATATGATGAGACAGCCGCAACTTTGCTTTCTAAGGTACTTGGATCTGTCGGGCAATCCGTTGAAGATGCTGATATACACAAACTACCCGGCGGCGCTGATCTGAAGATTAAAAGCAATAGTGAGCAACACTTAATTATATCATTTGGCTTCAGCCCAAAGACATTCTCTCTACAGATAGACAGCACTCTTTACAAGTTAATTCCTTTGAAAGAAAAGATGTTTCTATTTTCAAAGCCTCTTTCAGAGCTGCCTGAGTTCCCTCAAGACAAACGAGCTCTATGGATTGCACTCAAAGAATACTTTAAAATCCCATGAAGCAATTCGTACTAGCAAGCCATAACGAACATAAAGTCCAGGAAGTCAGAACAATACTTTCAAATCTTTCTATGGACATCAAGTCACTCTCAGACTTGGACATCCACGATGAGATTATAGAAGATGGAAAGACGCTAAATGCAAATGCCTGGATCAAAGCAGACTACCTATACAATCGCGGCCATCAGAATGTCATCGCAGACGATACAGGACTTGAAGTGCTTGCTCTTGGTGGAGCACCAGGAGTCTATAGTGCTCGATACGCCGGTCCACAAAAAAATTCCGAAGACAACATGAGAAAACTCTTATCGGAGCTGGAAAACAAAACTGATAGATCTGCTCAATTTAGAACTGTAATCGCTTGCTATATTGATGGACAGAAGCACACCTTTGAAGGAATTGTAAAAGGCAAAATCGATCAGAATAAAACTGGTGAAGGAGGCTTCGGTTATGACCCTCTTTTTATTCCAGATGGTTATGAATTGTCATTTGCCGTGTTATCCAGCGAAGTCAAGAATGAAATCAGTCACAGAGGGCGCGCTTTAGAAAAGCTTAAGCAGTTCTTATCCTCAGACAACATATATTAGAACTTAAGACATAAAAAAAGCATCTACGATTGGTCGCAGATGCTTTTTAATCTATCCTTTATAATTCTACGTCTTACTTAGAATCATCCACTTCTTCGAATTCTACATCGGTAACGTCCTCAGAGGAATCATCACTTGCTGCTCCTGCATCACCTTCTGCACCAGCGTCAGCTGTAGCTCCTTCACCTCCTGCCGCTTGTTGAGCTGCATAGATGTCTTGACTTGCTGCCTGCCATGCCGTATTCAGCACTTCAGAAGCTGCATCGATCTTCGCTATATCTTGGATCTTATGTGCTTCTTTTAGATCTGCTACGGCCGTTTCGATGGCTTCTTTCTTTTCAGCAGGAATCTTATCGCCATACTCTTTAAGCTGCTTCTCTGTAGAGAATACAAGTGTATCAGCTGCATTGAGTTTATCCACTTTTTCTCTTGCCTCTTTATCCTTATCTGCATTTGCTTCAGCTTCAGCCTTCATGCGAGCGATCTCTTCATCTGACAAACCTGTAGACGCTTCGATTCTAATATTCTGTTCTTTCCCTGTTCCTTGATCTTTTGCAGAAACACTCAAGATACCGTTAGCATCCATATCAAATGATACTTCTACTTGAGGTACTCCTCTTGGCGCTGGTGGTATCCCATCTAAGATAAATCTACCTACAGATCTGTTATCACTTGCCATCGGGCGCTCTCCTTGAAGAATATGTATCTCAACTGAAGGCTGATTATCAGCTGCTGTTGAGTAAGTCTTAGACTTCTTAGTTGGTATCGTTGAGTTAGCTTCGATCACTACATCATATACACCTCCCATCGTCTCAATACCTAATGAAAGAGGAGTTACATCAAGAAGTAATACATCTTGAACATCCCCACTTAATACACCTCCTTGGATAGAAGCACCTACTGCTACCACTTCATCAGGGTTCACACTTCTGTTAGGCTTCTTACCGAAGAACTCTTCTACCGCTTCTTGAATCTTAGGAATACGTGTTGAACCTCCAACTAAAATGATCTCATTTATATCACTTTTTCCAAGTCCTGCATCTTTCAATGCATCAGCACAAGGCTTCAACGTACGTGAAACTAAGTCATCAGTAAGTTGCTCAAACTTTGCTCTTGTCAATTTAAGCACTAAGTGCTTAGGTACACCATCCACTGCTGTAACATATGGAAGATTGATCTCTGTCTCAGTTGAAGATGACAATTCAATCTTCGCTTTTTCCGCTGCGTCCTTTAATCTCTGGAGTGCCATAGGATCTTTACGTAGATCCATCGCTTCTTGCTTCTTGAAAGTCTCTGCTAAGTGATCTACTATCACATCATCAAAATCATCTCCTCCAAGTCTTGTATCACCATTAGTTGACTTTACTTCGAAGACTCCGTCTCCTAACTCAAGTATAGAAATATCAAATGTACCTCCTCCTAAATCGTATACTGCGATTGTAGAATCTTTGCCTTGCTTGTCTAATCCATATGCAAGTGCAGCAGCTGTTGGCTCATTGATGATTCTTTTCACATCAAGACCAGCTATCTCACCAGCTTCCTTTGTCGCCTGACGCTGAGAGTCATTAAAGTATGCAGGCACAGTTATAACAGCTTCGGTTACTTCTTGTCCCAAGAAGTCTTCAGCAGTCTTCTTCATCTTCTGAAGGACCATCGCGCTGATCTCTTGTGGACTATAATTACGATCATCGATCGCGACTCTTACTGTGTCGTTATCACCTTTGACAATCTTATATGCTGCTTTCGAAGCATCTCCTCCAAGTTCACTAAATCTTCGTCCCATATATCTTTTGATAGACGAGATGGTCTTCTGAGGATTAGTAATCGCTTGTCTTTTTGCAGGATCTCCCACTTTACGTTCTCCGTTGTCCAAGAATGCAACAACAGAAGGCGTAGTTCTTCTTCCTTCCTCATTAGGAATTACAACTGGCTCCTTACCTTCCATCACGGCTACGCAGGAGTTAGTAGTACCTAAGTCAATTCCAATAATTTTACCCATTCTATATTGATTTCATATTTACTTAATAATGCAACACCCTTTAGTAGTCAATCCATGTGCCAATGCAATTTTTACCTGTTTTGCCTGTCGATAATTCATGATTGTTATTATTAATATGACAAAAAGGCAGTCAATATGACAGGTGCGAGAGATTTGCGCTAATTTGTCGGCTAATTAATAAGTACTTATGTCAGCATCTGTTAAAGAGGTAAAGCGTATCACGACACATGTCTTACGCAACATGAAAGCCCAAGGAGAAAAGATATCTATGCTCACTGCATATGACTATTCAATGGCAAGAATCCTGGATGAGGCAGGCATCGAGATTCTATTGGTCGGAGACAGTGCGTCTAACGTTATGGCCGGTCATGAGACTACCCTTCCGATCACATTAGATCAGATGATATATCATGCCTCATCTGTCATCAGAGCCGTTAAAAGATCGTTGGTGGTAGTTGATCTTCCTTTTGGTTCATATCAAGGTAACTCAATGAAAGCACTCGAGTCGGCCATCCGCATCATGAAAGAAAGTGGAGCCCATTCTGTTAAGCTTGAAGGTGGTGAAGAGATTGTAGAATCTGTAAAACGCATCTTATCAGCCGGAATTCCAGTTATGGGACATTTGGGCTTGACCCCACAGTCCATCTATAAGTTTGGAACATACACAGTCAGGGCCAAGAAAGACGATGAGGCCAAGAAGCTAAAAGAAGATGCATTGCTTTTAGAAGAAGTAGGATGCTTCGGGATCGTTCTTGAAAAAATCCCTGCTGCCCTTGGTAAAGAAGTAAGCGAATCATTAAGTATACCTACGATTGGTATAGGTGGTGGACCGCATACAGATGGCCAAGTATTAGTGAGTCATGATCTTTTGGGTATTACAAAGGACTTCAAGCCAAGATTCCTACGTCGGTATCTTGAACTTTACGACATGATTAAAGAGGCTGCACAAGAATACGCGAAGGATGTCAAGAGCGGTGATTTCCCAAATGACAAAGAGCAATACTAAAGTTAGAGAAAGCTTAGTTCTCATATTTGAAAGTCAATTGAACGAAAGTGATTAAAGTCGGATTAACAGGAGGTATCGGTGTTGGAAAGACTGTCTGTGCAGAGGTATTCAAACTCTTGGGCACACCAGT
>CALHUZ010000190.1 GCA_938039305.1 uncultured Saprospiraceae bacterium | reverse complement strand
CAAACGTCGAGATTGAAAATTATAATTTCTCACCTCAATTAAACGCTAATGAGTTTGGCTTTACAATTTCAGCGGGCAGTGTAGATGGATCATTATTAGTAATTGATGAACGTGCACAATTAAAAAAACAATAAACTTTTCAAAACAGACAGATATGAAAAGAAAAGAATTTATAAAATATATGGCGGGGACAAGCATCGGGCTTTCCCTAACTGGTACTCCACTTTCTTGTACAAAACCTGCCCCAATTAGTGTAGAGCCTCTAAGTAAAAAAATCGCACTTCCTAAATACTGGGTATGGCATAGACCTAATGCAAAAGCGACCGATGATGAATTGAAAAAGCAATTTGCAGACATGCGCTCTATAGGATTCGAAGCTGTACTCCCTCAGATATTTGCGAGTAACAAAGCGCTATTCAACATAGAAGGATACGAGACAGAGGTTCCTCTATTAGAACGTATGATTCCTCTGGCTCATGAAGCAGGGTTAGAGCTTCATGCTTGGATGTGGACGATGCCATGCAACAATGAGCGAATCATCAGCGAGCACCCAGACTGGTATGCTGTAAGTAGACAAGGGCTTCCTGCTCATACTCATCCGGCATATGTAGATTATTATAAATTCCTATGTCCTCGAAAGCCTGAAGTAAGAGCATTCGTACAGCATAGAGTTAAAGCCTTGGCTGCCATCACAGAACTTGATGGCATACATCTCGATTATGTCAGACTTCCTGATGTGATTTTAGCCGAAGGCCTTCAACCTAATTATGATATTGTACAAGACAAAGAGTATCCAGAATACGACTACTGCTACTGCGACACGTGCAGAAGTGGTTACAAAGAAAAAACCGGGATAGACCCGATGGATATAGAAGATCCCGCAAACGATGAAGACTGGTATCAATTCAGATATGACGCAGTAGTAGGCATGGTCAATGACTACCTCGTTCCAGCTGCAAAAGCAAAGAACAAAACTATTACTGCAGCAGTATTTCCAAATTGGGAAAGCGTCAGACAGCAGTGGCACAAGTTTGACTTGGATGCATTCTTACCTATGCTTTACAATGGCTTCTACAATGAAGACCTTGCATGGATCGGTGAAGAGACTAAAAAAGCACTTGATAGATTGAATCAAACTAAACCCATATACAGCGGGTTGTTCTTACCACATGTTGAGAAAGAGGGTGAGCTCGAGACAGGTATCGCATCCGCTTATGATAGTGGCGCAAAGGGATTTTCTGTTTTTTCCTACAATGATTTATCAGAGATGCAAAAGGAGAGTATTAAGAAAGTGATAGAGCAGCGCAGTTAGTACTCATTAGCGAAGAGGTCGAAGCCTTTTCGTTCGAAATAGAAAAGAAGCTCAAACCAGTCGAGTGTCACTGGCCTCTCATTTGACTTATAAAAACTCAATCGTTCTGCTCCTTTTGACTTTGTTCCATTCGCTTAATGATCCTAACTTCATCGTTATTAGAAACAGCTATCGTACATCTTTGACCATCTATGACAATTGATTTCATGTGCCTAACATCGTAGGGCAGGTGGATACCACTTTGCTCAGCTGGCACTACTTGCAATGCTCCATTCTTGATTTTAAATACGCCGCCTATGGAGGCATCATTCCGTGGCGTCTCTATTTCTGATTGATACATATTTCCTCCATAGCTAAAGACCTTCTCACCAGTCGCATTTTCCGTTGCGACTATCTCATTTATAGTTGAAACTTGTAGTTCATTGGGAAGCGGAATTAGATCGAAGCTAGTCCCTCCTTT
Organism: uncultured Saprospiraceae bacterium; assembly: GCA_938039305.1. Taxonomy (GTDB): domain Bacteria; phylum Bacteroidota; class Bacteroidia; order Chitinophagales; family Saprospiraceae; genus JAJRXG01. Next base: position 13,186 of record CALHUZ010000190.1, on the reverse strand, counting down.
GTTATAAAGAACTACATGCTCGAACATATGTGCTGTAAGATGAAGGGACTCTTCTAATTCACTTGGCGAATATATCTCTGTAAGCTCTGCTGACGCAAATAAATCATAAGTTGGAAAGTCTGCTTTGATCAAGGGTATCTGCTCAGCAGAACAAGCTCGACCCCTAAGTGGAAAGCGATCTCCAAAATTATAATAACTCAACACTATGTCCTTCTTTCCACTTTCGTCAAAGTCACCATAGAACACTTCAAATGGCTCTTGCTGGCTCGCCTTATACTTATAATTCTTACCAAGATTCCCAACAAGCAAATCTTGCCATCCATCACCATTCACGTCATCAGTCGATATATGACTCCACCACCCTTCTGTCTTCACGTTGCTTCCGTCTCGCAACATATCTACTGTGTCGTCCTCTACAAGACCACTACCGGAATTTTTGTAGAATGTTATTGGCATCCATTCTCCGACTGCAACAAGGTCTGTCAAGCCATCACGATTATAATCTACCCAGACTGCATCAGTGACCATTCCATTCCAGATAAAGTCTTTCGCTTTGTCTTTTGTTACATCTGTATATTGTCCCTCTACGTTTTCTAAGAGACGGCTTATAGTTGGACCTGGATAGTCTCCTGGACTATGACGGCCTCCGATAAAAAGATCTACATCTCCATCTTGATCATAATCAAATGGTCTAACACAGCTACCACTTTCGAGAATTCTCGGTAGGGCAGTTTTGTTTCTTTCTAATTTTCCGGTTCCGTCATTTTCGTATAACCGGTCGAGATAATACTTAGTACGAGCGGCATGCTCATTTCCGCCACTGACTACATAAAGGTCAAGATCTCCATCATTATCAAAATCTAAGAATGCCGCATCGACATCTTCATGGATAAGCTCATCTGAATCTAACATGTCAACTTTGGAGAATCTGCCTCTATCATCTTGTATAAAGCAAGCTCCTGCCTGACCAAGCGCTCCACCTATGTACATATCTTCTAATCCATCATTGTTCAGATCACCAACTGCAAGCGCAGGCCCTATCTCAGATAGCTTATGTGGCAGTAAGACTTGTCTTTTATAATCATCAAATAGATTCTCCTCATGAACATATTCTATACCGACATCCGAACCACTGAAAACTTCATATTGAAACTGGTCACTTCCAGAGATTGAGATTTGATCACTTAATGCTGCTTCACCTTTTCTAATTTTAACAATTTGATTAGTAGAAACATTAGTGAGCAGTTCTGATATTCCATCTGGCCATCTTATAATAAGAGAATCTACTTCATCCACATCACCAACTCCAAAATGGATCATAGCTTCTGATGCAGAGTACATACCTCTACTTCTTGTCAATTCTGAGTATTGCTTTTTCCCTTTATAAGCGATGGTTACTCTTGCCCCCATTGTTGATTGGTTACCAAGATCATCAGACAAATCAACTCTTAAAAAATTAGAGTTTGATTTATTCTCATATAAAAATGCTTCTTGGTTGATGTTGTTAATTACAAGTTCTAAGTCGCCATCATTATCTAAGTCGCCATAAGCACATCCATTAGAAAAGGCAGCTTCTTTCATTCCCCAAGCATCATGAGATTTTTCAAAAGTAAGATCACCCTTATTTCTAAAAGCATAGTTTTTAAGAGGCACAGAAGGATGCATATCCAGAGCTTTATCTATATCCATGATGTCAAGTATAGGCACTTGTGTAGCATCTGGATGTTGCTTCATATAAGCATCCGCTAAAGACTGAACATATTCTGGAAACTCCTTTGATACATCACTGTTTCTGATATCGCGCAAGAGACCATTAGTGACATATATATCCTTAAGTCCATCATTGTCGAAGTCTGCGATGACATTGGACCAACTCCAGTCAGTATTAGACACGCCGGCCATCTGACCTATATTTCCAAAGTGCTCGTTTCCATAGTTCAATTGCAGCGTATTGAACATATACTGATAGTGACCTCCATTATTGACTAATTTCCAAAAGACTTCTGGATACATACCGCCCATGTTAGCCTTCTGCCGATAGTTATCTTCAGCTACCATATCGAGCGTCATGATATCCAACCAGCCATCATTATTGATATCTGCGATGTCCACTCCCATAGAGTAATAAGACATATGCCCCAAAGCTTGATCTATTACATTTACAAAAGTGCCATCCTTGTTATTAATGAGCAAAAAGTCTGGAGCATCATAATCATTAGAAACATAGAGGTCTTGCCATCCATCATTATTGATGTCTGCTGCTACAGCACTATTAGGATAGCAAGGTATCGAGACTCCAGCCTCCTCCGATATATCTTTAAACCCTTTCCCATCCTGATTCATCAACAACCGTGGACTCCACTCTTTACGAAGTAACGCTTGACCTGAATACTTAGAATAATTCCCAGGATTAGGCGGTTGATTAAGCAAGAAGATATCAAGATATCCGTCGCGATTATAATCTATAAATGTTGCACCTCTCGTACGATTCTGATCTGCAAGACCATATGCTTCAGCTTGTTCTTCAAATTGAAAATTGCCCTTATTGATATAAAGTTTATTAGTACGCAGATTAGGCTGGTCATCATAAAGTTCACAAGTGACATAGATATCAAGAAGTGCGTCATTATTTACATCTCCTATGACTACACTTGTGGACCAAGAACCATCATTGATGATTCCAGCATCTGCTGTAACATCTTCAAATTTTAAATCGCCAAGATTGCGATATAGCTTATCTGCTACAATATTTCCTGCAAAGAAGATGTCTTGAAGACCGTCATTATCAAAGTCTGCAATACCCACTCCAGCTCCCCCATAGAAATTACTATACTTCAGAATACTCCTCTCTTTCGAATCAACAATCTCATTATTGAATCGTATGTTAGAATGCTCCGAACCTACTAATTCAAATAACACCTGCTCTTGGGCAAACATCTGCATCGTCCATATAGATGCAAAGACTAACATAAGACCTCTAATCATATTCATTTTTGTCAAGAGCAATGTTGTCACGATCTTGCATGTATTGATGATTGCTGACATTCTCTAAAGTAACGATATCAAGTGGCAAATGCATCGTCTCTGTCACACTCTTATTTTTCAGAAAATGATCGAACAAACGCATGACGCCATAAAATCCTTGTAGCGATGGGTTCTGATTGATCAGAAATAGCTTCTTATAATTATGTAAGGCTCTAATATTCTCTTTGACTATATCGAAACCAACAAGCGCTATATCATCTCGATTAAGCATTCTTAAGGTTTCACAGATTAAGTGCACTCTACTCGTGGTGATAAACAAGCCCTTGAGCTTCGGTTGTTCTTCCAGTAGCTCATTGATCTGATATCGTATCTTTTTAAGATCATCAATATCAGACAATCGCTTATAAATGGTATAATGATGACCATGATGCTGGAGATAATTCCTGAAGCCTGCTTCTTTATCGACAAGGTGATTACTGTTTTCGACATCATACTCCATATGTAGCAGTCCCAACTGATCACCTTTAGATATGCCAAAATCTAATAATTTGGCACCAAGCTGTCCACTTCGGTAGGAATCTTGTCCTACATAACCAAGTGAAGAGTCTCCATCCCGCTCTATGAATGAGTTTATCTGCACATATGGCATACCACTTGATTCGCACCGATCCATGAGCTCAGTAGCTTCTCCAGTGACTGTCGGTGCGATCAAAAGCGCTTCATAACTTCCGTCAAATATTGAATCAGTAAGTTTTAATAATTCGCCTTTCTTCTGATCATTAAAACTGAGAATATCACCTCGTAATCCAAAGTTTTTGCAACTATCCAGGGCTCTAAGGATACCTTGAGTTTGATTGCCCCAAAATTCATCTTTAGTATGTTGGGGCAAAACAACTGCAATCCTATGATCTGTCCTTTTTGCAAGACTACGCGCTGCCAGATTTGGCTTATATCCTAATTCTTCAATCGCCTCTTTGACTTTCTTTTCGACCTCCTTCGCCACACTTCCTCGGCTATGAATAACACGGTCTACAGTCCCTACGGACACGCCTGCTCTTGCTGCTATGTCTTTTATCCTGGCCATGATTTGGGAATAATATTGGGAATAATGGTATTCAATTAGTATATAATTTTTGTGTGTACGCACACAATATCATAAAAACATGTTACATTGGATTATCTAAATATAAAAATTTAAACTCGAAGTACAATGATTAAACTATCTCATCTCATTATTCCACTGATCTTTTTGGCCACAACAGCCTTTGGTCAAAAGACGGTAAGTGGAGTCGTGAACACCACAGATGGTGATGCGCTCATAGGCGTCAACATCATCGAACAAGGAACTGGCAATGGTACCATTACGGATCTGGACGGTTCTTTTTCCTTGCTTGTATCAGACAACAGCACCATAGTTGTCTCTTACTCAGGATTTCAAACTCAAGAAATTGAAGTTGGAAATCAAACTTCATTCGACATAGTACTTGAAGAAGGTGCTTATCTTGATGAAGTTGTTGTGACAGCTCTTAACATTGGAAGAAAAAAGAGAGCCCTTGCCTATTCTGTAGGTGAACTAGACGGATCCAGTGTTGCAACAGCTAAAGAAGTAAACATCGGAAATGCCCTTGCAGGTAAAGTAGCCGGTGTAAATGTAAGTAACCCTGCGACCGGTGCTGGTGGTTCGAGTAGAATCGTCATCAGAGGTAATAGTAATATAAGTGGTAATAACCAGCCACTGATCGTTGTAGACGGAGTACCCATCAACAACGACAACCTTGGATCTGCAGGAATGTGGGGAGGTCAAGACTGGGGTGATGGATTAAGCAGTGTCAATGCTGACGATGTAGAATCTATGACTGTCCTTAAAGGAAATACAGCTGGAGCACTCTATGGCTACCGTGCCGACAATGGCGTCATCCTAATCACTACCAAAAAAGGAAGTAAAAACGGCGGATTAAGCGTAGAGTTCAATAGCAACTTTCAGGCAGAGACCATAATGGATAATTATGACTTCCAAACAGAGTACGGCCACGGATTGAATGGTGCTAAACCAACTACAATCGAAGAAGCATTAGCTCAAGGGCTATATTCTTGGGGCGACCAACTTGATGGAAGTTCTGTTATACAATTTGATGGTCAATCAAGACCTTATTCAGCTGCAGGAAACAATGTTAATAGATTTTATCGAGGAGGATCGACATTCACTAATTCTCTTTCACTTGCCGGTGGTGGTGAAAATCACAACTTTAGGTTTTCATTTACGAACTTGGATAACGTAGGAATTATTCCAAATTCAGATTTGGAAAGAAAGACTTTTTCTACTAACACTAATATTTCACACGGACGATTTACTGCAGGTATCTCAGGTTCGTTTGTGATAGAAGGAGTGAATAACAGACCACGGCTTTCTGATTCTCCAGGTAATGCCAACTATACAGCATGGTCACTTCCTCCGAGTATTAATATAGAAGACTTGATAGGAGATCCTAACAAACCAGGAGCTACAGCTGATGGTACAGAATACCAATTCAATGATAACGTCTTCGTTACGAACCCATATTGGGCGGCGCATCAGTTTGAGGGTAATAATAAAAAGAACAGAATTTTCGGAAGTATCAATATGGGTTATGAATTTATCGATGGCCTAACGCTTAATGGTAAAGTTGGTATAGATAGATTCACTGAAAGCAGAAGAAGCTTAACACCATATGGAACGGCATTTTCTACGCTTGGACAATTGAGCGAATCCAATAGAAATGTGCAAGAAACAAATCTTGAAGCGACTTTGAACTATGTAAAAGACATCAATGAAACAATTGGTATCAATCTACTGATCGGAGGAAACCAACAAAGAAACTCTAATGAGGTTCTTGGTGGAGGTGGAAGTAATTTTAACGTTCCTTTCTTACACACACTTAGAAACCTAGCAAACCAGAGTGTTAACTATGGCTTCTCACAATTCCAAGTTAACTCATTATTCGGTCAAGCAGAAATATCATTGAATAGTGCACTGTACTTAACAGTGACTGCGAGACAAGATTGGTTCTCAGCGTTGACTGATCCAAATGGTGCTGAAACTGAAAACTCAACATTCTACCCTTCAGTTGGATTAGCATATGATCTTGCTAATGGATTAGAACTTCCTGGTGTAATTGATTTTGCAAAAGTAAGAGCCTCATGGGCACAAGTAGGAGGTGCTACAAGCCCTTACCAACTTGGACTGACTTACGGTATCGTTGGTCAGGGTCACTTAGGCCAAGCATTAGGTAGTATCAACAACAACTCTGTACCACCTCTTGGTTTAGTACCATCTACTAATACAGAATTAGAATTAGGATTTGATGTTAGATTGTTCAAAGGTAAAGTCCATGCTGACTTAGCATTCTATAGTCGTGAGACAACTGATGGTATATTAAGTGCATCTATATCTGGAGCATCTGGTTTTGGATCTAAAACAGTCAATGTTGGAAAAATAACTAACAAAGGTGTTGAAGCATTCATCGAAGTACAACCAGTAGCAACAAAGAACTTTGGTTGGACAATTGGACTTAACATAGCACACAATGTCAACAATGTAGAAAGCTTACTTACTCCTGAAGATGATGGAGAGGAAATCAGACTACAAGAAAGTAGAACAAGAAATGCATATGTTCACCTTGTAGAAGGTCTGCCTTATAGTCAAGTTATGGCTTTCGAATACGAAAGAGATGCTAGCGGAAGCATCATGACAGACGAGAATGGCTTACCTGTTCAAGGAGCGCTTAGATCATTTGGTACAGGTGTTCACCCAACTACAATTGGAATTAACAACAGCTTTACATTTGGAGACTTTGGCGCAAGCTTCTTAATAGACATGAAGCAAGGTGCTGTAATCTATAATGCTACTAATGCATATGGCTACTTTAGAGGATTACACCAAGAGACTCTTGAAGGTAGAGAATCCGGTATCGGCGCTGTAGAGGCTGCAAATGTGGAAGATTATTATCAGCGTATAGCTTTTGGAATATCTGAGGAGTTCGTACAAAATGCAAACTTTGTAAAATTAAGAGAACTTATAGTGAGCTATAACTTACCAGCTTCTATAACTGAGAAGCTTCCTTTCGCATCTGGTTCATTATCATTTGCAGGTCGTAACTTATTAATTCTTTCTAAGAGCACTGACAACATAGATCCAGAGTCAACATACACAACTGGAAATGGTCAAGGTCTTGAAATGTTTGGAGTTCCTGTGACTAGATCATTTGGCTTGAACCTCAAGCTTAAATTCTAATCTATAAATAAGTAAAAAATGAAAATAATAACATATAAAATCGGCATTCTGCTTATCGCAATGCTTTTGTTTCAAACGTCTTGTGATGACAATTTTGCCGAAATAAATAGAAACCCGACTGTAGCAACATCTATAGATCCAGGGTTCCAATTCTCTTTAGTACAACTCAGAACTTCAGGAGGAAGATATGAGAATTGGAGAGCAGGTCTTATCTATTCATCTATGATGAATCAGCACATGGCTGCCTTGTGTGGATATTGGAATGGAGATAAGTACACCTTTAATGGTGGATACAACTCTTCCCTATTCGATAGAGCATACGGAGAGCAAGTTAAAGACATGCAAGACTTGATCAACACATTAGAGCAAGGTGAAGTAGGTGATCAGACCATGCTTGGTATGGCACGCATCTGGAGAACAGTTATCTTCCATCGCTTGACAGATTTATATGGTGATGTACCTTATAGCGAAGCAGGATTAGGAGCGATAGCAGGTATTGACTTTCCTAAGTACGACGATCAGCAGTCCATCTATATGGATATGTTGAGTGAGTTAGAATCTGCAGTTGGCCAACTTGGCTCAGGTGGATTTGGAAGCGCTGACTTAATTTTCGGTGGAGACGTTGACAAATGGAGAAAGTTCGGAAACTCTATGATGCTCCGTTTGGGAATGAGATTATCTGAAGTTGATCCTGGTACAGCGCAGTCATTTGTCGGTAAAGCAATAGCAGGTGGTATCATGACTGACAATAGCGACGATGCATTCTTACAACATACTACTGGCCAAGGAATTAACCTTAATGGAATTGGAGAGGTATTAGATAAAAGTAATGGCTTCGGCGATGACTGCCCTAGACTGAGTGCTACATTAGTCAATGGATTAGTGGAAAGATCGGATCCAAGACTTGACATCTTAGGCGTCCTTCCTGAAAACGGTGGTGGACACAATGGTCTTCCTAATGGCCTGGACGAGACGACGATAGCAGATAACGCAACTGGAACGAACATCAATGATTTTGATAGAGTAAATCCTTTAATTGTCTCTGTATCTTCTCCTATGATGTTCATGACAAGTGCAGAAGCACAGTTGCTCGCTGCAGAAGCTGCAGTGCGCGGTTGGGGAAGCGGCGATGCAGCGTCTCTTTACGCAGCTGGAGTTTCTAATGCCATGAATCAATGGGCTCATTATGATGCAGCGTTAGCTGTAGATCCAAGTGTGATCACAGACTACCTTGCAGCTAATCCTTTTGATGAGGGAAATGCTATGGCACAGATCGGCTGGGAATACTGGATGGCTACATTCTTAAATGAATACGAGGCATTTGCTAACATCAGAAGATCAGGACACCCAGATCTAACACCTGTTGACTATGCAGGAAATGTAACAAATGGCCAACTACCTAAGAGGTTAGCATATCCAAGTGGAGAGTCAGGAAGAGAGCCATTTGAAGCAGCTAAAGCTGCTCAAGGGCTAAGCAATGACTTTTCAACTTATATGTCAGTGCCTGTATGGTGGGATGTTAATTAAAAGGAAAAATAGTTAGATAGATAGTTTTTTCATACTGGTGGGCGAAGCGATTCGTCCGCCATTTTTTTTCTCAATCGAGAAGATTCCTCTTTCATTTTTTACATTTAGAATATGAACTTTCATCCATTAGATTTAGCCATCATCATAGGATATCTCATCCTCATGATATGCTTAGGATTCTGGGTATCTAAGAAAGCTTCTAAAAGTCTACGTGCATATTTTCTTGGTGACAACAAGATAAGCTGGTATTACCTTGGTTTATCGAATGCTTCAGGCATGTTCGATGTGTCAGGCACCATGTGGATGGTCACCCTTTTCTTTGTTTACGGTGTCAAGAGTGCATGGATTCCTTGGCTATGGCCAGTCTGGAATCAAGTGTTCATCATGGTCTTTTTAGCAATCTGGTTAAGGAGATCTAATGTACTGACTGGCGCTGAGTGGATCACTCATCGATTTGGAAACGACAGAGGCGCAAAGCTGGCGCACATGATCGTGACCATCTTCGCCATAGTAAGTGTCTTCGGATTCATGGCTTACTTCTTTGTAGGCATTGGAAAGTTTGCAACTGTATTTTTTCCTTGGGATCTATCATTGACAAGTCAGCTCATCAATCTGACATCTGAACAATCCTATGCCCTCCTACTCATTCTTCTGACCACAGTCTATGCTGTCAGTGGAGGTATGTATAGCGTTGTACTAACTGAAGTACTACAGTTTATAATTATGACTATCTCCTGTCTCGTAGTAGGAGTTATCGCTTTGATAAATGTTTCGAGAGATCAGATAGTCAATGCAGTACCTGATGGCTGGGGAGATCTTTGGTTCTCGTGGCGACTTGATATGGACTGGACTGGATACCTGGATAGTGTAAATGACAAAATCAGTTCTGATGGTTTTGAGCTGTTTGGATATCTCTTTATGATGATGATTTTCAAAGGTATATTTGCGAGTATAGCTGGTCCTGTTCCAAGCTATGATATGCAGCGAGTTTTATCTACTAAGTCACCTATGGAATCTGCCAAGATGGGAGGGCTAACCATGCTGGCTCTATATTTTCCAAGATATTTGATGATTGCAGGTTTCGGTGTTTTAGCAGTAACGTATTTACTTCCAGAGTTCGATGCGATGGGAGCGAATATCGATTTTGAAACCATACTACCTATAGCAATCGATAGATTTATACCCATTGGATTTAAAGGACTATTGTTAGCAGGACTTCTAGCAGCATTTATGAGTACACTAGCCGCTTTTATAAATGCAGCACCTGCATATGTTGTCAACGACTTTTATAAAAAGTACATCAATCCTAATGCAACTGACAGGACTTATGTAAAGTATAGTTACTATTCCTCATTCGGAATAGTAATTATCGGTTTGATATTTGGATTCTTTGTTGAATCACTTAATTCACTCACCTTGTGGATTACATCTGCCCTTTATGGTGGTTATGCTGCTGCAAATGTTTTAAAATGGCTATGGTGGAGATTCAACGGTTATGGTTACTTCTGCGGCATGCTTGCTGGATTAGTTTCTTCATCCATTTTTCCAATATTATTTCCTGAAGTATCTGCCATATATTTATTTCCACCTATTCTAATTTTCTCATTTGCTGGCTCTATCATCGGAACGTTACTGACACAACAACAAGATTTTGAGACGCTATCATCTTTTTATAAACAGACTTATCCTTGGGGCTTTTGGAAACCAGTAGTAGCACATATTCAAAAGACGCAACCATCCTTTGTTGCTAACCCACATTTAAAATTAGATAGTGTAAATGTATTAGTAGGTATCGTATGGCAGACTACTTTAACCGTCATGCCTATATTCATCATACTTAAGAATTTCCCCTACGCATTTATAACATTCATCGTTTTCGCATCGACCTCTTACTTTCTAAAAAAGAACTGGTACGACAAGCTTTCTTCACTTTCAATGACACCTATGAACGAACCTCCAAGCGCCTCAATGGAGGCACAGAACTTAGCAACTTCCGGATCTTTCTCTAACGATTCGGCGAACACAGAATCTTTGTCGATTCCATGGGAAGAAAGACCACAAGGAAATTCAAATGTCCTTTGGCGATATTCTGAAAACCCTATCATCAAAAGAGATCATATCCCATCCTCCAATAGCATTTTCAACAGCGCTGTTGTTCCATTCAACGGAGGCTATGCGGGTGTCTTCAGATGTGATGACAAGAATATAAGGATGAACATCCATACAGGATTCAGCAAAGATGGCATCAACTGGGAGATTGAAAATGATCCTATCAAGATGAGCGCTGGCAATACAGAAATGCTTCATTCGGATTATAAGTATGATCCACGAGTCACCAAGATAGAAGACAAGTATTGGGTCACTTGGTGCAATGGATATCATGGGCCTACCATAGGGCTTGCTTATACCTATGACTTCAAAGAATACTTCCAATGCGAAAACGCTCTACTTCCATACAATAGAAACGGCGTCCTATTTCCTGAAAAAATTAACGGGAAATACGTACTTCTCTCCAGACCAAGCGACAATGGTCATACGGCATTTGGCGATATGTATATCAGTTATAGTCCTGACATGAAATACTGGGGTGAGCATCGCATGATGATGAAAGTTGCCAATTTCGAAGAAAGCGCCTGGCAATCGAAAAAAATAGGCGGAGGCGCTGTACCTATTTTAGTAGATGAAGGTTGGCTCATCATATACCATGGTGTCATAAATACATGCAATGGATTTAGATATGCTATGGGTGGTGCAATTGTGGCCAAGGATGATCCATCTAATGTACTCTATAGATCAGGTGCATACTTACTTACACCGACTACTCTTTATGAGACAACAGGCGATGTACCTAACGTAATATTCCCTTGCGCATCTATTGAAGATAAAAACCGAATAGTTATATATTATGGAGCTGCAGACACCAGTGTAGCGATAGCTTTTGGTTATATTGATGAGGTAATTGATTTCATCAAAAAGAACGATATATCTAAGTAAATAAAAGGCTCTATGTTCATCAAGATTATAACGAGCAAATACGCTGCAATATTTATTTTAGGAGTCCTTATGATATGGGGCTCTTGCGACTCTTCGATGTCTACCACTGAATCTTCAATAGCTACATCCATGTCAGGTGTTGTTCCGGATGTGGTAGATTTTAATTTTCATGTGAAGCCCATACTATCTGATAGGTGCTTTACATGTCATGGACCCGATCCGGAGACTCAAGAGGCGGGCCTTGCTTTTCATATAAAGGACATGGCTTTTGCTGCCTTAGGCGATGACTTAGATCACTATGCGATACTTCCTGGCAAAGCAGACAGCAGTACACTTGTCTCCAGAATCTTCAGTGAAGATCCAGATGACATGATGCCTCCACCAGAATCTAATCTCGCATTAGAACCATTTGAAAAAGAGATACTTAAAAAGTGGATCGAGCAAGGTGCCGTTTGGAAAGAACACTGGGCATTCATCAATCCAGTAGACCACGAGTTGCCATCTGTGAACAATGATGCTTGGACGCAAAACGATATAGACTACTTTGTACTTAGTCAAATAGAAAGTTATAATCTACAACCTTCAGAAAGAGCGCCGAAAGAAGCACTGATCAGAAGAGCATCATTTGATCTAACTGGCTTGCCTCCTACTCTATCGGAGATTGAAGCTTTCGTAGCTGATGATAGTGATGATGCATTTGGAAAAGTGATTGATCGACTTCTTAGTACAGATGCTTATGCTGAGCGGATGGCAGTTGATTGGTTAGACATATCGCGTTACTCAGATACCAATGGTTATCAAGATGACTTTGAAAGATTCAATTGGCCATGGAGAGATTGGGTTATACATGCGTTCAAGAAAAACATGCCTTATGATGAATTTGTCACTTGGCAATTGGCAGGAGATATGATGCCAGATCCTACTTTAGAACAAGTAGTTGCGACTGGCTTCAATCGCAATCACAAAATCACAAATGAAGGTGGTGTTATACCCGAAGAATATCGAGTAGAATACGTGTCTGATCGGACCAATACATTTGCGACAGCGTTCTTAGGCTTAACCATGGAATGTGCCAAATGTCACGATCACAAATACGATCCACTATCGCAAAAGAACTACTACGAACTTTATAGTTTTTTCAATAATGTCCCTGAAGAAGGCTACGTAGCTAATGGCCAAAAAGCAAGTCCAACCATCACACTAACTGAAAAAGAGATCTCAGAAAAACTCGCTTTTATAAACACACTGGATTCTATGGAAAACATAGAATACATGGTGATGGAAGAGATGGAGACGCCAAGGCAAGCGCATATACTTAGCCGCGGCGCCTATGACAAACCTACTACTCCAGTGGGTCCGAATACTCCAGAAAGTATTCTTGAATTTACCGACGAGTATGAAAAGAATAGA
>CALHUZ010000189.1 GCA_938039305.1 uncultured Saprospiraceae bacterium | reverse complement strand
AGCAGATCCTTGTAGACTCATCCCATCGAAGGCCGTAGCTAACCAAAATATAAGTTGAGCTACTGGAGGATAAATGGAATAGTAACCTTGTGAGTTAAGGTCGTCATATAAATCTTGAGTCAGTCGGGTAGAGGATCCAACTACTTCGGATGGGAGATGTGCAAAAGGATGTAGTCCTTCATGCCATAGATATCCATCCCAGATGAATCTATAAATGTCGTCCGATAAGTTTGGGAAAGCACCGACAACTGCTATGCGTCCAACTACAGCTACAAAGATTAAGAATTGAAAACTCTTGTCTTTGCTGTTAAAGGCTAAGTAAGCATAAGAAGTAAATCCTATTATAAATGCCGGAAGTAATTGATAGAAATCACCTTGCCCAGGTATCCAAGCCAAGTAGATGATACTGGCTAACCATAAGATGGAAGCTAAGCCATCCTTGATCGGATGGGCTTTAATCATTTGGCGAAAGCATTCTTAATTGAAAAGAAAAAGATCAGACCATATCCAACAGTGAGCAATAAATGCATCAATATAAAAGTAGGCTCTTGACAGATGATTCCCCATACAAGGCCAGCTAAAAAGTAAAGAGCAAAGAACCCTTCCCAAAGAACCATCTTGCTGATACTGCTACTGAAATAACTCTTCTTGGATATTTTATCACCGAGCTGAGTTACATCAAACTTTGGCGTCCTTACAAAAGGAGACTTTCTTCCTAAATATCCTTGTATTACAGCTATCGAATTATGAAATGAAAGACCCATTGATAAAGCCAAGAAGATTGGAAAGAGGACTAAAAACTTAAGGATCATTTTGAACCGACTTTCTTTACGCCAAGCGACCTCTACATTGGCGACATAGTAGATCACAACTATTGCTACTAAGCCGATTAAGAAGAAAGTGAAAAAGTTAGGATTGAACCCCATCGGTTTCAAAGCAATAGCAAGAGGTACGCTGAAAATTCCAATTGCAAAAACTGCTAAGAAAACTGTTGAGCCCAATAGGTGCGTAGAAGCATGTATCTTTTGTCTTAGACTTAAAGAACTTGCCCATACAGTCGGAAGAACTTTCTTTGCAGTCTCTGCTCCTCCTTTCATCCATCTGAATTGTTGTGACTTTAAGCCACTCATCTCAGAAGGGAGTTCTGCCGGGGCAACAACATCTTCTAAGTATATAATCTTCCACCCTTTGAGCTGCGCGCGATAACTAAGATCTAAGTCTTCTGTTAAAGTATCTGCTTCCCATCCACCTGCATCATTGATCGTCGATTTCCGCCAAACACCGGCTGTGCCGTTGAATTGCAAAAGCAGATTTCCTACTTTTCTTCCAAGCTGCTCAACTGTAAAGTGAACATTGAGTTGGAATGCCTGTACTTTTGTAAGCAGTGAGTAATTCTGATTGAGGTGTTCCCATCTGGTCTGTACAACACCAACTTGAGGATCTGAAAAATGCCTCAATGTCTTTTTCAAAAAGTCTTTTTCAGGTAAGAAGTCCGCATCAAAAATGGCTATGAATTCTCCTTTCGCAAATGTAGTTGCTGACTTCAATGCACCAGCTTTATAACCGACTCGATCTGCCCGTGTTATATGCTGTATATCAAACCCTTCCTTTGTATATTTTAAAATTTCCTCCGCTGTGATTTCTACAGTATCATCTGTCGAGTCATCTAATACTTGAATCTCAAGTTTGCTGATCGGGTAGTCTATAGCAGTGATGGATTCAAGTAGTCTATGTATGACGTACCTTTCATTGAAGATAGGAAGCTGAATCGTAACTAAGGGATATTCCTCTTTGTCCGATGGCTCATTGATCTTCGAAAGATATTTTCCTTTCTTGGTTTTATAATAGTACAATAAGTGAAACTGAAGCAAGCAGTATATCGTGATAGCGATCAATGCCACACAGTAGACCACAAGTGCGATACAAGCAGCAACTTCTCCAAACGACCTCCCTATTTCCTCTAGTGCTATAATAATCATCCTTAAATCAATTTGAAAATGGTCCAGAGGATTTTATGTCCAGCGAGTATGGTCCCTTTAATCGTTCCAGACACTTTAGATACACCTATCCGCTTTCTATAATCTACAGCTACTTCTGTGCAGCTCATCCCTAGTTTAGCAGCTTTAACTTGCATCTCAACAGTCCACCCGAAATCTCGATCGGCCATTTTCATTTCCATAAGCTTCTCATATCTAACGGCTCTAAAAGGACCAAGGTCTGTGAACTCTACCTTATAAATGAGTCTGATCAAATTAGTCGCTAACCAATTGCCAAAAAGCTGAGCTGGCGTCATGGAGCCCTTTTGTAGGTCACCTAAAGCCCTTGATCCTATTACTAAATCATGTCCCGACTTGATCTGGTCCAGTAATAGTGTGATTTGTTCTGGATAATCAGAATAATCACCATCGATAAAGGCGAGGATATCTGGCTGTACTTTTAACTGGGCTACATAGTCCATACCAGCAAGGCATGCGTTTCCGTAACCCGAACGTGGTTCATCAACCACAACTGCCCCTGCAGCGGTAGCTACGGCCTTAGTTTTGTCTGTACTCCCATTATTTCCTACGATGATATGCCTGACAAGATGCTTAGGGATATCGCTGACGACCTTACCTATGGAGCCCTCTTCATTGTAAGCCGGGATGACTACATCTACGATAGGATTAGAGAAATTATCTGTCTGCATATATGCTCTCTATCAGTCTGCGTTACTTATGGTGACGTATGTATTATATTCG
>CALHUZ010000188.1 GCA_938039305.1 uncultured Saprospiraceae bacterium | reverse complement strand
TCATTCGTGATCCCGCCAGGATTCGAACCTGGGACCGCCGGATTAGAAATCCGGTGCTCTATCCAGCTGAGCTACGGAACCGTTTGTATTCGCAAAAGTAACTATGTTTGCCCATTGGCGAACAATAAATAACCTTAAGCGGGTGCAAATTTATTCCTATTCCACTAATTCCACAAGCTCAGATTGGTTATTTTAGATATTTGGTAAAAAATGCTCCTCACAAAACAGTAGAACGAACACTTGGATCCATCAAAAGTCAATATAGAACCCTCCTGGAAGAAGGCATTATCAAAGGAATTTGAAAAGCCATATTTTGATAATATACTTATGACCTTAGAGGAAAGGAAGCAGACAGGCGCTACGATTTATCCTGATGAGGCGAATGTCTACAAGGCATTTGAGCTAACTCCTTTTGATGATGTAAAAGTCGTGATATTGGGTCAGGATCCTTACCACAATCCCGGAGAGGCTATGGGGCTAAGTTTTTCAGTGCCAGTTGGAGTGAGAGTGCCTCCATCTCTTAAAAACATCTATAAAGAGCTCGAAAAGGATGTGATTTTTGAATTGCCGGGTCATGGAGATCTTACACATTGGGCTAATCAAGGTGTCTTTTTACTTAATGCTATGCTTACTGTTGAGCATAAGAGTGCTGGAGCTCATAAAAAGATTGGATGGCAGTTATTTACGGATGCCGTGATCAAAAAACTCTCAGATGAGAGAGAAGGGCTTGTTTTCCTCTTTTGGGGAAGATTTGCTCAATCTAAGCTGACACTTGTCGATCAACTAAAGCATAATGTACTTTGTGCAGCACATCCGTCGCCATTGGCGCGAAATGCATTTTCAGGATGCAAACATTTTTCTAAGACCAATGAGTATTTAGAAGCTCAAGGAAAGCAAACCATAGAATGGCAGGTATGATAGTAAGTTTAGATAGACAACAAAAGAGATATATAGGAATCGGGTTCCTAATTGCAGGTTTAGCGGTTGTTTTTGGCGCCTTTGGATCTCATGCCTTAAAGGCTAAGATTACTCCTCATTACTTAGATGTCTTTCAGACTGCTAATCGCTATCATTTTATCCATGCCCTAGGGATGGTGCTTTGTGTTTATGTTCTAAGCGGTTTAGCTTCAAAATCAGCTGTGAGACGCATCTTCATTTTCTTTTTGATAGGACTGATATTGTTCAGCGGATCACTTTACATCCTAAGTATAGCAGAGATGATCGGTGTTCCTCAATTAAAGATGATGGGGGCAATAACGCCAATCGGAGGCTTGTTTTTTATTATGGCGTGGCTTTATAGCGCATACCTGATGCTCAAGAGTTAGGCTTTAGGTAAAGTTTGGATAAAGGATTCGATGTCTGATGCTGACTTCAAAATGTGAATGGATTTCTCAGGAGCTAAAGCGGCTAATCGCGAGAGAATGGAAGGCTTCTTAATTTGGTTGAAGTGTAGTACATAGAATAAGAAGTTTATATCCCATCTTTCTTTGCAGCCCGGCGCTAAGTCAGGTCTTACCTTTCCATGATACTTTATAGTTCGCCGAACAACTCTGTATAAACTCTTCCATGTCTTCTGATCAAGATAAATGATGGTGTCAGCCCTTTGAAGTCTTATATCGAGAGTGCCTCCATAATTACCATCCATGATCCACTTATTCCCTTGCGATAGAAGCGCTACTTTTTCTCGCCACTCAGAAGTCTCTGGTTCTTTCCAGTCAGGCCCGAAATAATGTTGATCCAGATGAATGATTGATAGCTTTAGATATTTGCTCAATTCAACAGCTAAAGTAGATTTGCCTGCACCACAGCAACCCAGTATTAATATGCGATTCATATTAACTATTGGGATTAAGGTTTAAAGACACGATATTGGTCTCTTTTCTGTGTGAAAAATATTTAGACGTAAGTCTTGCTCTCTTGAATAGCGGTTCTAGGAGTACTCCAATCGCTACAATTCCACCCGAGTAATGTTTCGGTTTTGGAAATGTCTTTTGCAAAGAACTGAATTAGATCATTATAAGTCTGTCCTGATATTGACTCTGTATAATGGCCTACTTCTTGAGCCGAGGTGTCAGTGTACAAAAATGGAACATCAAGAAATTGGAAAACCTGATACATAGTTACTTCTGTATCATCTCTAAGATCCTCTGCTTTCAGAAATAACAATTGATGAGGGCTAAAGTACTGCAGAAGAGTCTCAATATAATCGCTATAGAGACTTTCACTAAGGTAAGAAGATTGACGAGTGAGCTCATCGGTTCTTGAACTTGCTTCTTCATCTAACGCATGTGCAAATGAGCGTTTTTCAACTCCTAAATGCTTGGACTTTTGCCAATGTGAATATGTTCGTTCTGCGGGGTTACGCAGGATTACAATCAGCTTTATATTTGGGTTGTATCTATGAATTCTTGCAATAGCTTGATGACTGCTCAAATAAGTCGCAGAGACTTCTCCCTTGATTAGGTCCGTTATTGAATCACTATATAAATTATCATAGTGACAACTCTTAGGATTCCCATGGTCAAAGTTTTCATCAGTTGAAAAATATCCCGAATCATCATCTGATAGTACTTGGATCATGGGATGCTGTGAAAGCATATGATACATGCTTTGATTAGCGCATCTGCGTGCTCCTGCTAAAATAAAAGCAGCTTTTTGTTTTTTATTGAGGGTCATTGCATTTGAATAAATAACACATTAGACTATAATGATATGTATAATCATCCTAAATTCTGCTAAATACACATATAAATTTTATTTAATAGGATAGAAGAAGGAGCTTAAGAACAATTCTTAAATGTGTAAGGAGGGAAAGAAGGTTCTTTAAAGCGATCTTATCATGGTAGGATATATAAGGTTTTACCTATTTTCATTCTTTCGATAAACATACATAGTCAAATATGACCCAGAAGGTTGAAACTCTAAATAGTCCACACATTAACTTCTTGATCAAATCAGTAGAGAAGATTCCTGTAAAAATTTGGAGTAGTGATGTGGAGTGTAGTAATCATATAGCTCAATCAATAGCACTCGCTATCCGGCAAAAGCAGCAAGAAGGAGAGTCACTTGTTTTAGGATTAGCAACTGGATCATCGCCGATAAATTTATATCGAGAACTTGTGCGACTTCATAAAGAAGAAGAGCTAAGCTTTAGCAATGTCATCACTTTTAACCTTGATGAGTATTTTCCAATGAGTCCAGATGCTCAGCAGAGCTATGTTAAATTCATGAATGAATATTTATTTGATCATATAGATATAGATCGAGCAAACATTCATATTCCTGATGGAACCCTTGCTCTTGAGTCTATACCTTCCTATTGCGAGCAATATGAGAAGAAGATCAAGTCATATGGAGGGATAGATATACAAATACTGGGTATCGGACGGACGGGACATGTAGGCTTTAATGAGCCAGGATCTTGGTTAGATTCGAAAACAAGATTGATAAGACTGGATAGTCTTACCATGAGAGATGCAAGGAAGGATTTCTTCAGAGAAGAAGATGTGCCATATCGAGCCATTACGATGGGGATCGATACCATCATGAATGCAAAAGCGATCTATCTAATGGCTTGGGGGCAGCACAAAGCTGAAATAGTTAAAAGGTCTGTGGAAGGTGAGATCACAGCTTCTATACCTTGTACTTATCTACAAAAACATCCAAACGTTAGATTTTTTGTAGATCAAGAAGCATCTGAGCAACTTACAAGAATAAACACTCCTTGGCTAGTTGGAATGTGTGAATGGTCGGATGATCTAATTGCAAAAGCGGTTATATGGTTATCACAAAAGATTGAAGTACCAATATTAAAATTGACTGACGAAAATTATAATGAAAACGGACTTGGTGAGTTGATTTTGAAGTTTAATAATGCCTATGATATCAATATTAAGATCTTTAATAGGTTACAACATACTATCACTGGTTGGCCAGGAGGTAAGCCCAATGCTGATGATTCAACAAGACCTGAGAGAGCTAAGCCAGGAAAGAAAAGAGTAATCATTTTTAGTCCTCATCCAGATGATGATGTGATTTCTATGGGTGGGACATTTTTAAGACTGGTTAATCAGGGGCATGATGTACATGTCGCTTATCAAACTTCAGGAAATATTGCAGTATTTGACGATGAAGTTATTCGCTTTATGGATTTTGCAACTGCTATTCAAAAGGATGACACCGAACTTCAAGCGCAATTTACA
>CALHUZ010000187.1 GCA_938039305.1 uncultured Saprospiraceae bacterium | reverse complement strand
AGCCGTTTGTACACGCATAACAAAGACACATTTAGATATTTACGATATTTTCTCTATCTAAATTATGTATTTGCTTACAAGAACTACACTATTCAATCATAATTATTAGAAGTTATTCGCCACAAGTAGTTATTTCGTATTCGAAGAAGCACCTACCCCACGCGCATCCAAAACGACCCACCATGCCGCTCCGCATCCCCTACCCGCTCATCCTCCCACACAGGAGCAATCACTTCCCGTAATTCTTCATCCTCACTCACGTAATAGCAAGGAAGCAAGATCTCATATCGATCCCGATTAGAAAGAAGCGCTATGGCAAGGCCATACTGCTCAGAGTAAGAACGATCGCACATGAACTGTGGATAGTCATAGGGAAGATACACATCATGGATATGGACGATGACGCCTGGTTTTAATCTCGGCAATATCTCAAGATAGAAGACCATACTATCTGAGTTAGGAAGTATCCGATGTGAGTTATCGATGAATAAGATATCACCTGCTTCCAGTTGCGCGAATATAGACAGGTCTACTTCTTCTACTGGCTGCTTGATGATTAGATCAGCGATACCAGTGATCTCCGCTCTGGGTTGTGGATCTATAGATATGATCTTAGTACTACACTGAGCATCAGCTATCGCTTGATGGACTACTTTAGTAGAGTTGCCACTGCCTACTTCTATGTAGCGCTTGGGTTGTAGCTCTCGGATCATACCATAGAGTCCGATGATATCGAGGCCAGGTAGGTAGCCATTAAGCCATGAGACGGCCTTCCCCTCCATGTTATCTCCCATCCGTTCTTGAAGAGACCAGATCGACTCTTTGTATTCCAGTATTTTCTCAAGTCTTTCTGAGTATTCTGATCGGTGACTACCTATGATCTCATCCAGCATATCATGCGCAGGCAGGCCATGTCCATAGCGAGGTCTTTGGTCTACCTTATAGTCCAGACTGATGGTCTGAAACTTCGGATGTAAGAATCGATATAAACGCTTCAACATACTCTTCTATCTACACAAGACTCACCTTGATCTCTAAGGCGTGATATTTAGTCCTATAATTTCTGGAACCAAGATACCTTATTCTACATTTGTATTATATGAAGCAGTTTTTGAAGTTTGTTGCAGCCTCTTTTGTGGGCGTTATCTTGGTGTTGCTCTTTTTCATATTCATCCTTGCGATCATGGCACAATCGAGTGCCCCACAGGTGAATATAGAGTCTAACTCAGTCCTACATCTTAAGCTCGACAGCGCGATACCAGAGCTCACTGACAATGTTCCTCAAGGACAATTTGGCGTAAGCCAGAGCTCAGCTATAGGACTTAATGATATCACAAGGCTGCTCGACGAAGCCAGTAGCGATAGTAAGATCAAAGGGATTTATCTACAGACAGAATCTGTGATGGCTAATCCCACAACCGCTTATAGCATCGCTCGGAGCATCTCAAAATTCAAGGAATCAGGGAAGTTTGTCTTGGGATATGGTGACTACTTCAGCCAGTCGGGATATATCATCGCTGCTATGGCCGATACACTATGGCTTAATCCTAATGGCGTCGTAGACCTACGTGGATATGGCATGACCATGCCGTTCTTTGAGGACTTTAGCGATAAGACTGGTGTCGACTTCGATGTCTATCACGCCGGCAAGTTTAAGAGTGCCATAGAACCATATTACAGAGGTGAAGCTTCAGCCGAGAATAGATATCAAGTCCAGCAATATCTGGGCACTTATCACGACGCACTGGCCAGACACATAGCACTGGAGAGAGATTTAGATGCGGAGGAGGTAGACAAGGTGATCACAGATGGGCTTTCGCAAAATATAGACGATGCTCTATCATACGGACTGATCGATGGTCAGTTATACGAAGATGATGTCGAAGAGATCTTGGCCGACATGCTTGATGTGAAGTCACCAGAGTTAGTGACACTGAGCACATATGCCACTGCTCATCCAAAACCTACCATGAATCATAACAACAAGATAGCCGTCATATATGCAGAAGGAGAAGTGGCTTCAGGTGGTGAAGAAAGAGGCAGCATCAGCATGGAAGTCTATGACGAAGTATTTGACAGATTAGAAAAAAACGATAAGGTAAAGGCCGTCATACTCAGGGTAAATAGTCCTGGAGGTAGCGCCGTCACTTCTGACAAATTCTGGAAGCGCGTCAAGGACTTGAAAAAACAAGGAAAGTACATTGTTGCTTCATTTGGTGATTATGCAGCGTCGGGTGGTTACTACATCGCAGCCGCAGTAGACGAGATCGTGAGTGAACCGACTACATTGACAGGTTCGATAGGTGTCTTCTCTATGATCCCCGACTTCAGCGAAATGTCTAAGGACGAGCTCGGCATCAGTTGGGATACAATCGGCACAGGTAAGCGCACCTTTCTATATTCTACTTTCATATCTCGAAGCGCAGCAGACAATGCCCTCTTGACTGCTCAGACAGAAAGAGTATATAGCAGTTTTAAAAAGGTAGTCGCTGAAGGAAGAGACATGACCGTCGAAGCAGTTGATGAAGTCGCTCAAGGTCGTGTATGGAGCGGAGAAGATGCATTAGCAACTGGTCTGATCGATACACTTGGTGATCTAAGCACTGCCGTGCAAATGGCTGCCGCAGCAGTAGACTATGATGATTATAAAATATTAGAATATCCAATCATAGAAAAGACATTCTACGAGGAGCTATTAGAATCCTTCAGCGAATCCGTATCCATCGGACCAAAGCCACAAGTCGATCTTCAATCACCTATGATCAGACAACTCCTCACTCAAGTGAAGATAATCGAAGCCGCAAGTCAGACTCCGCAAGCCCGGATGCCATTTAGTATTTTGGAGCAATAACGATTAGTTAATATTTAGCGGATGATAGTCTATAGTTATCAGTCCATGGTTCGCAGTTGATGGTTGATGGTTGATGGTTGATGGTTGATGGTTGATGGTTGATGGTTGATGGTAGCTAAAAGGCTTGGTCTTAGCAGTCCATTGTTTGATCTCTTTATTTATTATCAAGTATGGACTAATGCTATCCTTCTTCTTTCCCCTGACTCCTCTTCTCTTATTTTCATCCGTAGGACTATTGACTATCAACTATTAACTGAAAGCTATCCTTCTCCTCTCCCCTAACTGTTCTCTGTTCTTCTGTCGTCTGTTGTCCGTCGTCTGTCGTCTGTCGTCTGAAAGTCTGTCGTTCGAAAATCTGTCGTCTCTCCAAACACTTGTAACATCCACCCCACTTCCTACGTCTTTCCATTACATTCACACTAACAAGTCATCTACTGCTCATGATCAAATGGACCACCTCCCTTTTCGCATGCCTCCTGCTTATGTCATGCGCCAGTTCTAATAGCTTCCAGAAGTTCTATAACGATGAAAAAGACAATGCCTCTATAGCATTGGCATTTCCTAAATACATGGCGATGATCGCCGTTCCACAAGAAGAGAAAAAAGAGATCAAGCCATTTGTCAAAGGCATGAAAAAAGTCAGAGTACTTTATGATGAAAGAGATGGTGATCAATTGATTAATTCATTCATCAACTTCGCTAATGATAAAAACTACTCCCCATATCTAATTGTAAAAGACAGTGGCAATGACATCAACTTATTCGCCAAGCAAGAAGGAGACTTCATCAGAGAGATCGTCTTAGACTTAAAGACTGAAGATGAAAGAGTCATAGTAGCCTTGATGGGCAAGATGGATATGAAGACTTTTCAAAGCGCCTTAGCAGAAGCAAAGCGGAAGAAGTAGACTTAAGAAGTAAGTTACAACTCACATACAAGGGGCTAAAACCGCCTTGTCAAAGATAGTTTTATCATTGATTGACAATGTGGCTTTAGC
>CALHUZ010000186.1 GCA_938039305.1 uncultured Saprospiraceae bacterium | reverse complement strand
TCATAGTGATGGCATACATTTTTTATAAAGTGCTTTACGAGCAGTGGTATGTCTTCTCTTCGTTCTTTAAGCGAAGGAATGTCTATGTCTATGAGGTTGATTCTATAAAAGAGATCCTCTCTGAACGTGGATTCGCTGACCATTTCCCGCAAGGGTCTATGAGTGGCACTGATCACGCGGATATCTGTTTTTACAGTTTTGCTTGATCCGAGTACTTCGTAAGTTTTCTCTTGAAGTACACGTAGTAGCTTGACCTGACTTTCTAAAGCCAAGTCTCCTATCTCATCCAGAAAGATAGTGCCTCCTTCCGCTTTTGCAAATCTTCCATCTCGATCTGTACTTGCATCAGTAAACGCTCCTTTCTTATGGCCGAACATTTCACTTTCAAAAAGTGATGTAGATATACCACCGAGATTTACTTTTACAAATGGATGGTCCTTTCGTTTTGATTTATTATGAATCAATTCTGCTACTACTTCCTTTCCAGTTCCACTTTCGCCTGTGATCAAGACGCTTGCATCTGTACGAGCTACTCGATCTACAATAGAAAGTACTTCTTTATAAGAAGCGCTTTTTCCAATTACAAATTCATCTGATTCGCTCGGAGTACTTTCTAATTTCTTTTCTGCTTTAGGATATAAGGCGATGACTGTTTCGATAGAAGAGATGAGATGCTTGTTGTCCCAAGGTTTAGCGATGAAGTCCTTAGCGCCTTTTTTCATTCCCTCTACGGCAAGTTGAAGAGTGCCCCATCCTGTGATCAATATGACAGGTATGCTTGGATGATGTTCTTGTATCATCTCAAGCGCAAGCATACCTTGTCGACCTGATGTATTGATCGAGTAGTTCATGTCAAGGATGATGGCACTTGGCTTAGTCTTTTGTATGGCGCCAAGTATCTCTCCTGTACTATTAATACTTGAGGCCCCATAGCCAGACTTTCGCAAGAGTAGTTCAAGACTCTTGCAGACCGTTTTGTCGTCGTCAGATATGAGGATGTGATGCATAATCTACAGTGTTATTTTAATCTTCGTGAAGCGCTGTAGCAGGATGAATCCTTGACGCTTGGATACTCGGATATAATGCACACAAGGTAACTACCACAAGAATAATAATGGCTGCATAAATGATCCCTCTGTAGAAGATATTATCCTCTACGTCGATAAGATCAAGAATAGGTACCTGAGCGGCAAACAATATACCCGCGAGAATGGCCAAGCTTGCCAAAAGTACAATCTCCATTGTGAACTGCTGAATGATAGAACTACCGGATGCGCCGATCGCTCTTCTGAGTCCTACTTCCCCTTTACGCTTACTAATGCTATAGGATAAGACACCAAATAATCCCAATGCAATGTTGATACATAGAAAAGCACATATGCTTAAAAGTGCGACCATAGGAATCCACGTCTCGAGATTGGCCCGCTTGCTCAGCAAGGGAGCATCTTGAATCACAAAGCTGGATGTCTTTAATACGCTTTGTACAGTGTTGCTTATTTCTTCTTCGAATGATATATCTGCTGAAGGATCTAGTTTTAGGAAAGCTGTAGTTAAGACGTAATCATCTTCCGATCTGTCAAGAAGCAAAGCCCTATTATCTGATTCTTCAAATTCTCCATTGTATTTATAAGCTTCAATAACACCTATGATTTGTTTTTCGCCTTGAAATTGTATGATGCTATCAATCATATCTTGACCAGGATAAAATTCATCCATAAAGTGCTTGTTAGGAATGATCGGTTCAAAAGCTGCTGTAACATCTTCTTCTAAAAAACCTCGTCCGGCGATGATGTTCATCCCATTAGTCTCTATGAAGTTATGATCTACTACTCCATAGCAAGCTTCTATATGATAGCCCATGTCATCGTTACCATGACAGTAGTTGCTTCCGCCAAATGGTCTAACGTCATTAGAAAATGCCACTTGTTCTACTAAGTCAAGATCTTCGAGAGATCGCTTCATTAGATCTAAAGATTGAACTCGTGTTAATGAGTCCATCTCTTCAAGGTCGCCGAAGAGTACGTATTTTCTATTTTCAATTTCAAATCCCAGTGGATTCGATAGTCTATCTAAATTATAAAATACAAAACTGAGAACAGCGAAAAGTACCAAGAAGGCTAAGAATATCTCAAGAAGTACGAGAAAGTTAGCGCCTTTTTTATTCCATATAAGTTTGAAGATGTGCTTGATCATGATTTGGTTTGTTTTAGTGCGTTAACAACGTGAAGCTTAGACATACGGTATGCAGGAAGTAGTCCGGAGAGTAATCCAAATATGAGACAGATGACCAGACTATATAGATAGAACTTGTAGTTTACTTTTAAGACTATATCACCCAGAAGGCCAGCGTTATTGATCATGCGGATCATCAGTAAGGCAAGTCCCATACCTAAGAGACCACCGAGGATGGTTTGGACTATGTTTTCAATTAGAAACTGTCCCAGGATATTTGATTGGCTTGCGCCAAATGCTTTACGTACACCGATCTCAGAACTTCTTTCCATTATCCTGCTTACGTTAAGGTTGATGAGATTAAGTGTAGGTAGTAAGATGAAAAAACTAAGTAATCCAAACATGATCCATTTCAAAACACCGAGACTGCGACCTCTGGTGTCATCATCATCAAGACTTAAGATGGAATCTGCATATATTTCAAAATATGAAAAAGCTGGTAGACGAACTTCGTTATAATATTCTTGAACATCAGGGTGTACCGTGAGGCCAGAATTGACGACTGCGATCTCGTCTCTTATCTTTTGCATACCACTTTCTTCTTCTGCCAAGAATACAGCCATATAACCACCAAATCCTATTTCTTCTGAACGCCCTACTGTGTTTTGTAAGGTGTGAGGAACGATAATATCAGTAGCAAGAAGAGAGACTCCAGGTGGGTCTATCACACCCATCACTTTAAAAGAATTGCCATCCATCTCGATGTACTCATCTAATATGCCTGTAGTCTTGCCAAAATAGTTCTCAGCAAGTTTGGTAGTGATAACAGCTACTTTTTCTTGTTGCTCGACAGATGACTCACTAAAGCCAAATCCTTCTCTAAAATTAAAATCAAAAACTTCCCAGAATCTGTGGTCCGTATATACCGCCTTCATCTCTACTTTGCTATTGTTGACATACGCGTTGAAGGAGTTTCCCATATTGAAAAATGAGTAGCTCTTGGCACTTGAGATATCTGATAGATGCTTGTCGAGATAACTCCAAGCAAATTGGTTATTGGAATTATTAGAGCCCGCTTCTTCAAGTTTGTAAGTTGAATCTATGGTGACTACTTCATTGATAAGCAGTGTATCAAAGGTGTAGATCGTATCATAGAATTGTTTTTGTAGTGTGAGGTTAGGAAGCAATATCATCTTGTCTTTTTGACTAAGAGGTTGCGTGCTTCCGACTTCCGTCTCCATCATAGATATGATGAGCATCATTATGGCTAAGGTGAAGCTGATGCCAAATAGAGTAATGGCCGTGAAGAACTTGTTTCTTCCGAGTACCCTGATGGCTAGCTTGAGATAATTTGTTAACATGATTATTTCTTTTATGAGTTGAGCAATAGAGCAGTGATAGATACTTTTATTTTACCTGAGCACCATCATAGAGTCTCATCAACTTATGTGTTTTCTTAGCCATGTTCTCGTCGTGAGTGACCATGACGATGGTTGTGTTATTATTAGAATTAAGTCCAGTGAGGATATCCATAACTTCATTGCCCATCACACTATCAAGATTTCCAGTTGGCTCATCTGCAAGGATGATATCAGGATTTCCAACTATCGCTCTTGCTATCGCAACCCGTTGCTTCTGTCCACCAGAGAGTTGGTTAGGATAGTGAGACATTCTATTTTTTAGTCCTACGGATTCAAGTGCGGCTTCTGCCATCATTCTTCTCTGCTTGCTGCCTACTTTTCTATATAGAAGCGGAAGCTCGACATTGTCCACTACAGATAGATCTGGGATCAAGTGAAAACTCTGAAAGATGAAGCCTAATTTTTCATTTCTAAAACTCGCTATTTTTTTTCCATTATAGCTCGTGACAGAAGTGCCTGCTATATTGACAGAGCCATTGGATGGCTCATCAAGTAGTCCTATGATATTGAGTAGTGTACTTTTCCCACACCCAGATGGGCCCATGATGGATAAGAATTCTCCAGCAGGAACGGATAGGTTGATGTCATTGAGTGCTGTTGTCTCGATTGTCTTTGTTCGATATACTTTGTTGACATTTTGTAATTCGATCATCTTGATAATTTTTTTAGATATTAAAATTTGGTGAGTGCCTGCCTACAGGTTTATTTGGTTGTATTAATTGACGTATGTGATTGGAGTGTTCGCTTCGAAGTTGTAACCAGTTAGCTTTCTAATCTGATAGTAAGTCACCCAGTATGCTCTGAGTGAATTGATATAGTTTCGTTGTGCTTGATCTTTTTCTCGCTGTGCAATGGTTAGATCTGTGATACTGATATCTCCGAGTACATAGCGCTGTCGAGATATCTCAAATCTATCAAGTGAAACACTTTGTATCTCCGCCTGCAAGGCCACTTCTGTTTGGATCTGAGACCAGCGGCCGATGATTTGCATGATGTCATTTTGAAAGTCCAATTGATCTTGCGCTATCTGCTGATTAACTAATTCTTTACGAGCCTTAGCGATACCTACTGCTGATTTTTTTCGACCCCAATCCAAGAGCGGTACACTGACACCGAGTTGCACCTGTTGCTCGGATATTGGATTGGTATAGATGTCCCCCAGTTTTTCAGATCCTCTTGCAAATCCAAAACTTGCAAAGATGTCTGCCTTGATACCAAAGTCAACTTCGGTCTGATTGATGTCTCGATCTGCTTCTAACTTCTGACGTTCGAACGAGATGATCTCAGGACGATTAGCTGCAGCTTGTTCTAAGGCAATATCGGTTGCTATAGCCATCTCTTGTGAAAGAGGTTCTGGAGTGATCAATGAGATAGAATCTGGATCTGATTGACCCAGAAAAGTAAAAAGTGCTGCTTGCGCATTCTCAACTTGAAATCTCGCAATTGAAAAATCCTTTACCGCTGACTTGTATTCCAACTCAAGTTGTAGGAGCTCGTTCCGTGATATTTTGCCAAGCTCGTATCTCTGACGTGCTATCTCCAGAAGTTTTGCATTTACGTCAGTGTTGGTCTTAGCAATGTTCTCATTTACTTTAGATTCTAACAAGTCAAAGTAGCTGACTGTCGCCCGTAGGTGTATGTCTTCCATATCTACGATGTACTTTCTATCTGCTTCGTTTAGTAGAAGAGGCTCTATTTTATCATTCCACTTGAGTTCATTGAATCCAAACAGCGGTTGCATGAATCCTATCCTGAATGGAATACCATTGTATTGTCTTGAATCAAGTGAGAAGTCGTCGAAGCGCTGAATCTGAGAACTTAGAAAAAGCGTGCCTCCGGTTGACTTAAGTTGTTGTTCTATACCTAAGCTGATGGTCGAGTTGTTTTGAGATACAGATTGAAAAGCTATTGAGCCATCTGGCTGAATGATCTCTCTCGAAGTCTTGCTAAAGTTGGGAGCCAGAACATCAAGTGTCACTCCAGGTTTTAGATTGGCTTTGTGAAACTGCCATCTGGACTGAGCTATCTCATTGTCTGCATCTGCTTGATATCTAAATATCGATTGCCCTTCAGCTATTCTAAGTATGCCGCCTAATGTATAGCTCTGTTGCGCACTTATATCTGAGAACAGAGAAGGGTAGAGCATCGTAAAAGTCAGAACCCATATTAGAATTAAAATCCTAACACCCACTTGCTTAATATTTACTTTATGATTTAGCATGGCGATTATTTAGAGGTAATGGTGAATGATTCCAAGTGATCATAATCTTCTGTATCTGAGATGATGATCTTATCGCCGTCCTTGAGATTATCTAGAATCTCAACGAAGTCACTGTTCTGTAATCCTTTATTGATTCTACGCTTAGTAGCTTTGTCACCTTCTACTACATAGATATATTGAGTCTTGGATCCTTTAAACGCCGGTCCGTTTTTGACGCGGAGTACATCACTCTTCTTGTCCGTGATGATGAAAACCTCAGCTCTTATGTTAGGTCTTAGTACATCGGCATCTGAAGCATCAAGCTCTATATAGAACTTAACCGTGTTATTTTCAACAGCTGGTAAGATTGTGGAGATTGTTCCAGGAAGATCTTTGCGGTTGATACGTACCATCACTGGCATACCTACAGATATTTTGTTTGTATTGCGATCTGAGCTGGAAGCCTCAACTTTGAACTTATCAAGATTAGCGAGTCGAACAAGTGTCTCACCTTCTTGGACTTTCTGGCCTATGTCTTCATTGACCCAAGTGATAACACCACCTTGAGGTGCTTTAACATTGGTCTCTCTGAGCTTTCTTCTTAGTTCTGC
>CALHUZ010000185.1 GCA_938039305.1 uncultured Saprospiraceae bacterium | reverse complement strand
CTGATGGATGTGGCAATACAAGTACGTCTGTTCAGAATTTTACAATTGCAGATGACATAGCTCCTCAAGCGATTTGTGGATTTGCTATAAAGGATATTGATACATCAGGAGAAGTTGTTGTGACAGCTTCTGAGTTAGATGGAGGCTCTACTGACAATTGTAATGACGGATTGACATATTCTATGAGATCTGTAGGGTCTAATAGTGATCCTCAAAGTTCTATGACATTCACCTGTGCAAATTTAGGAGTAAACAGTGTGGAGTTATGGGTGACAGACAGAATGGGTAACCAATCAGTTTGTGTCTCTTCAATTGATATAAGAGATGGTCTTAGTCAGTGTGGATTTGGAGCAAGTACTTTATCTCTAAATGGAAACATTTCTACACCTGATGATGTGGCTGTGGAGAGTGCAGAGGTTTATCTGAGTATGAATAATGCAGATGTCCAATCTGACATGACTGAAATAGATGGTGTTTTTGCTTTTGAAAATCTTGTGAAAGAGCAGAGCTATACACTTACTGCTAAGAAAGATGATGATTATATTAATGGCATATCAACTTTAGATATAATCTTGATGCAAAGACATATTTTAGGGATACAGTCTTTGGACAGTCCATACAAATTAATAGCAGCAGATATTAATGATAATGGAGCTGTATCTGCAGTTGACTTGGTGATACTAAGAAGACTAATCTTGGGACATATCGAATCTTTCCCTGACGTTGATTCGTGGAGATTCATTGATAAGAATTACGAATTTTATAATGCAGATTCACCTTGGCCATTTACAGAAGTGGTAGAGTTAGGTCAGATCACAGATGCCAGATCACAAGAACTTATTGCTATTAAAGTCGGAGATCTTAATTCAAATGCCATTGCAAATAGTGGATTCGCTTCATCAAGAAGTAAAGATTCATATAAAGTGGTTCGTAGAACTTCAATAGATAATGGAACGCTAAGGTTTGAAGTTTTAGCTGATCAAGACATTGAGTCAGTTGGCTACCAAGTAGGATTGAATTATGAGTCATCGATTCTTAATGTAGTTGATGTAAGGAGCAATGAAGTAGAGATCGTAGATGAAATGACTTCAGATAAGGACGGATTACTGAAGATTTCTGTTCCTGGTAGTAGAGTTCACAGTTATAAGAAAGGAGACATTATGTTTCAAGTGACCTTTGCCTTGAATCCTACGACTATAGTAGGCGAAGAAGATATAAGGTTAATATCTTCTGTTGACTTCAAAAGTGAGATATATAATGCTGATTTGGAGGCCATATCTTTTGAAATGTCAGAAGAAGCTCTTGACGGATCAATCATATTGAACCAGAACAGACCTAATCCTTTTGAAGATGAGACATTAATTGAGTTTGAGATACCTAAAGATGATAAAGTCACGTTTGAAGTTTTTGACATTAATGGAGGGCGAGTCCATTCTGTAAGTAAAAACTATAGCTCAGGCAGACATCAGATTACTATCAATAAAGAAGATATAGGATTAATTAAGGGTATCTACTACTATCAGATACATACCCAACAACGATCTTTGATACGTAAGATGATCATCTTGTAGAGATAAGTACAGACATACAGACTGAAAGACTGCGAATGTTCTGGGAATATCCCTGAATATTCATGAAAAGGCCCTATTTACTATTAAATAGGGCCTTTTGGGCTCTAACCCTTTTGGGTTGTTAAAAACATTATTATTTTTGCTAATAAATTCGTAATTCCCTGATATGAATAAACTATTACTCGCCCTTTTAATATCTCTATCGACGATCTGGTCCGCTAATTCTCAAGTTGAGTTTTCTTTTGGAGCAGGAAGCTTGAGCGCTCCAGGTGGTACAGTAGATATAGATGTTATGATATCAGGCTTTGATGATATCATCTCCATGCAGTTATCGTTTAACTGGGATCCTAACGTCTATAGCTTTAGCAGCATAGAAAATGTAACGACGGATTTAGATGATTTTTCAGCAAGCTCTATTGGAACTCCAGACAACGCGGTTGTCGTAGATGATGGGGAACTTACGCTTTCTTGGAGTGGTCCATTAACTCAACCTCGGTCATTGCCAAATAATACAAGACTCTTTACTTTAAGATTAACAGGAGTTGGATCACTATGTAGTTCTTCGCAAATAGTGATCTCTGATAGCCCAAGGGTGATTGAGGTGGTTAATAACGATTTTGATATTCTCGATGCTACTGCTTCAGGTGGAGCGCTTGAGATAAGAGATGATTCTTGTAATAATATGGGAGGTGGAGATGACTTGTCCTTCACTTTAGGTAGTGCTTCTGGTTCACAAGGTTCTACTATTTGTATACCTGTGACAGCAGATAACTTTACTGATATCTTCAGCTTTCAGACAGGTGTTACTTGGGATCCTTCTGTACTTAGATTTACCGAGATAAGAGATGCTGGGCTGCAAAGTGTCAATGCTAACGATGCAAATAAGGATCAAGGGATGATTAATGTTCTTTGGCTTTTCGATCAAGCAGCTGTAAGCTTGGCTAATGGATCCACTTTGTTTGAGTTGTGCTTTGAGGTTATTGGAACCTCAGGTCAAAATACGAATGTGAGATTCGTCAATAATCCAGACTTTCCGATTGAGATCGCTAATAGTGGTGGTAGTATCACTGAGTTCTCGATTAATGATGCTCAGTTCACTGTAGGCAGTGGAGGTGGAGGAAATGAAACAGGTGTAGGTCTTATAGTTGGTGATCTATCTACTGGTGGTGCATCATCGATATGTGTACCCGTGACAACAAGAGATTTTGACGCCATAGGGGCGTTTCAGGCTGGGGTCACATTTGACCCAGCTGTTTTAAGATATAGCAGTATTACTCAAGGCGGACTAAGTGGCGTAGATGTAGGTGATGCAGATGCCGCATCAGGTGAATTAAAACTACTCTGGCAGGCAGACTTTAGTACACCCTCGGTCACTCTGGCTGACAATACTGTGCTATTTGAACTTTGCTTTGATGTCATAGGAGCTGATGGTTCGAGAAGTTCTATAGGTTTTGCTAATCTTCAAGACTTTCCGATAGAGTTTTCAAGCGAGATAGGTCAAGCTGTAGACTTCTTTGTGAATGATGGTTCTGTCACTGTAGGTGATGGTACTTCTACAGCTTTAAGTCTCACAGTTTCTAACGCTACAATAAATGCGGGTCAGACGACTTGTTTAGATGTAACAGTCAATGGATTTCAAGATATTCAGGGGATGGGTTTTGCATTTGAGTGGGATGCGTCTGCTATCACATATGTGGAAGCACGTAATTTTAACTTGCCGAGTTTGGGTGCTTCTCAATTCGTTCCATCGGGGAATAATAGACTTCGCGTATTATGGAATCCTACTTCTGCTCAGTCAGCGGCAGATGGTACATCCATAGTGCAGCTTTGTTTTCAGGCGGTTAACCCTTGTGTGACTTCAAGCAGTGCAGTATCATTCATAAGCGATAATATACCAATCGAGATAATCGGTCCTAACAATGAAGTTCTTAATCCAGCACTTACTAATGGAACAGTTTCCATATCAAATTGCGGCAACCAGGGAGGAAACCTCGCTGTTAATCTGACAGAAGTTCGACAACCATCATGCTTTGGAAATACTAACGGTAGTGTTAGTGTTGACTTTAGTGGAGCAGTTGGAACTGTGATGTGTCTATGGACAAGAGATTCAGATGGGTTGCAGATCACACTTAATTGTAACTTACTTAGTGCACCAGGTGGTAGCTATACTTTAACAGCAAGCGACCAAGGTGGCGGTCAAGTCACTCAAAATGTAGTATTGAATAGTCCTACTGCAATTGTTATAGAAGAAGATATAGTCGGAGATGCTTGTAATAGTACAGGCCAGATCTCACTAAGAGTATCAGGAGGAACAGGACCATATACATACGCTTGGAGCAGCGGGCTTCCGCCAAATGCAGTTGTAACAGGTCTTGGTGATGAAACTTACCGAGTGACTGTCACTGATGCTAATGGATGCTCTCAAGTAAAAGATTTTCCACTACAAGGTGGAAATGTAAGTGTCAATCCAACGGTAACAAACTCAACCGACCCTGATGCACCAAATGGTTCTATAGATCTAAACCCACCTGCTAACTCTAATTTTACTTATAGTTGGTCAACCGGAGAGACGACTTCTAGTATTTCTGGATTGTCTGCAGGAGAGTATTCGGTGACGATCACTGATGGAGCGAGTACTTGTGTACGTGAATTATCATTTACAGTAGGAAGCGGATTCATATCAGGTTCTAACTTGATCGATGGAGTAATAGGAAGATATAATGGATTTGGCGTAAGCTGTAATGGCGTGTCAGATGGTATCTTAGATGGTGAAGTACAAGGAGGTTGTTCTGATGGGCCAGCGACTATTTCCCTTAACGGAAATGTAATAACACTACCTGCTAACAACTTACCTGCCGGAGAGCATGTCTTAAGAATAGCAGACCCATGTGGCAATGTCTATGAAGAGACGTTTACAATAGAAGAACCAGATGCCATCACAAATGGCGGATTAGTTAATATCCAGTGTCCTACAGGAACAGCGAATAATGGAATCGTTCAGTTAATGTTGTCAGGAGGAACAGGGGTATATAGTATAACAAGTAGTGTAGGCACGCAGTCAACAGACAATCAGATTGAAAACTTACCCTTTGGAGCATTTACAGCAGTGGTACAAGATGAGAATGGCTGTCAAGTGATGTTTGAGGATCTCGAAATCAGCGATGAATGCACACCTGATCCAGGAGATGGGATATGTGATGCAAGATCAATCATATCACCAGATGGAGATAACATCAATGATGCTTTTGTAATAGGGTGTGTTAATGATCCAGCTGCCCAGCCGAACAACTTAACTATATATGATAGATGGGGTAACAAGGTTATGGAAGCTAACAACTATACTAATAACTGGATGGGTACAGATATGTCTGGAGAACCATTGCCAGAAGGAGGATACATGTGGGTATTATCAACAGGAGGACCTGGCTCACGAGATTTGTTTAGAGGTACAGTCTCAATACTTAGATAATCACACAGTCTTCAGAAATAATTGAAAGGACAACTATGAAAAATATATACTTAGCCTTCTTGCTACTTTT
>CALHUZ010000184.1 GCA_938039305.1 uncultured Saprospiraceae bacterium | reverse complement strand
TACATAGGTTGGACTTTCTTCGGAAGACGCAGTCACCTCTGGGATAAAGAAGGAGGCATGAATAGAATGGTAGTCCCATCAGATAGCTTAAGTGTGATTGTAGATCTAAAAACTAAAACAGGAACAGTCACAAGAGGTGGTGTAAAGATGACTAATCCAGATTCTGTAGCAACCTATGTAGAGCAAGCATATCGCTCATGGATCAATGATAGCTATTGGCTGGTTATGCCTTTCAAACTTAAAGATTCTGGAGTGACATTAAAGATGGTAGGTCAAGACACCACGACTAAAGGAGTGCAAGCAGATGTGCTTGAATTGACTTTTGCAGATGTCGGTGTTACCCCAGACAACAAATACCATGTCTACGTAGACAAGACTTCAAGACTTGTAACACAATGGGATTACTTCCCAAGCTATGCAGATACGTCAGCTCGTTTCCAATCTCCATGGCCTAATTATAAAAAGTTTGGTGACATCCTACTATCTGGAGGCCAGATAGCAGGAAATCAATTAACTGATATAAGTGTGTCTAAGACATTAGATGAGGATGTTTTTTAATAGGCGATTATATTGTTGAATTGATGTAATAGGACAGCTAAATTTATTTTGCTGAACAGGATTTGAATATGGCCGTTAGCTTAAGCTTATTAAGCTTAATCCGAACAAGTTCAGATCTCCCACAGTGGGACAGCTAAACTTGTTTGGCTGAGGATGAATCGGATTGGTTTTGTTCCATTTGCTAATTCACTAATTTTTACATTAGCAAATTATTCACTTCCCTAATTAGCACATTATAAAGATGATCCACATCATCTTTACATACATAAGTCTGTCCAATAACAACTCTAATCACATACTTTCCTTCAACAACAGTATGGGATAAGAAAGCCTTGCCACTCTCATTGATTCTATCTATAATCAATTGATTGAGTTGATTCAACTCTTCAAGTGACTTAGTGCCATCGCCGATATATCTAAAGCAAGTGAAATTGAGAAATGGATCTTGAATTAATTCTAAGTTCTGATGCTCTGATATCTTTTTAGAAAAGTAGTTGTTCAATTCTATGTGATGGCGAAGTTTTGATTGGATTCCTTCAAGGCCATAGCTTCTCATTACGAACCATAACTTCAGCGCTCTAAATCTTCTGCCAAGTGGAACTCCCCAATCTCTGTAGTCATTGACAATTCCTCTGTTTTTTGTTTTCAAGTACTCCGGAAGAATTTCCATAGTCTTGATGAGATGCGCTGCATCTTTTACAAAGTATGCTGTACAATCAAAGTTGGTAAACATCCACTTGTGCGGATTAAATACAAAACTGTCTGCGCCTTCGCCACCTTTCATCATGTATTGGTATTCTGGAAGAAGTAGGGCCGTGCCTGCATATGCTGCATCTATATGTAGCCAGATATTGTGCTCTTTACAGATCTGTCCGATCTCTGAAAGATCATCTATGGCGACAGTTCCAGTTGTTCCAAGAGCGGCAATTACGCAACATGGTTTTAATCCATTTTCCAAATCTTTGATGATTTGTTGCTTGAGTAGATTAGGGTCTAATGCCTGCTTCGCGTCGCTCTTTATTTTGATTAGATTTTTTCTTCCGATACCTGCTATGACCACTCCTTTCTCTATGGAAGAATGGGTCTGATCTGAGCAGTAGATTCTTAAACCTGGAGGGACTCCTTCTTCATTGCTTTTAAAGTCAGTTGTCCTTTCTCTTGCGCAAAGGATAGCAACAAGTGTTGCTGTAGACGCTGTGTCTTGTATGACTCCTTCCCATTCATTTGGTAAACTCATGGCATCTCTTAGCCACTCCATCATTCTTTCTTCCAGCTCTGCTGCAGCAGGGGAAGTATCCCAGATCATGCACTGTGCTCCTATTGCAGCAGTGATCATCTCTGCGAAAATGGACTCTATACTATTGTTCGCTGTGAAGTAAGCATGAAAGTTAGGATGCTGCCAATGTGTAATCCCAGGAACAATAATGTCAGTAGTATCCTGTAGGATGTGTTTTAGATCTTCTCCTTTAGCTGGAATCTTACTTGGTATCTGATTATAAATATCCTTTGGATTCACTTGAGACTTTACGGGATAACTCTTTAGATTTTCAAGGTAGTCTTCAATCCACTTTATTACTTGGCCACTCTCCTTACTGAAATCTTCTTTATCAAGCATATTATATATTCAACCAATAATTCATTTTCAAAACTAAGCCGCGATTTTTAGGACCCCAAATATCAGTTGCATAATTATCGGAGTAGACCAAGAAAAAGTCTGAAAGTGGTTTGAATCGCCATTGCACTCTACTATTAATATTGAAATTATCCTGTTGCGTATTGTATTGAAGAAAGGTAGTCCAGAACAGATCCCTTGAGAAATTAAGCTCAAACTTTGGCCCCAGAAGAAATAATTTTGTATCGCCAAAGCCTTCAGGAAAGTGTAAATCGTTCTGCACGAAATTCAAACTAAAATTCCCCCACGGCTGTGCTCGATAGTTAAGCTGCGCAGAATACTGAGTTCTATCACCGTTATAAAATCCACCTTTTTGAAAGCTTAATGTATAGCCAAATAACTTTCTTGTGTCAGATCTATATTCGATCTCACCATAGTTGAAATTATATTTCCCGACAGGTAATGGATCCTCGGAGGTAAAGCCAAAAGGGTATAGTAAGGCCTGCTCTTCATGAGAAAGTGATAGTTGAATACTACTTGAATTGGCCAAGCTCAATCCATAGCTACCAGTCGTAACATTTCGGATCAACGACCAATCATCTTTTGTATAATCAAAAACATTCCTGATGCTAAAAGTGTGAGAATTGATATTACTATCTTCTGGGTATATCTTATATTGAAATCTTGTAAACCCATGATTAAAGCCAATGACAAACGTCGTGTCTTGAATAGCATCATAGTGGTTGGCACGTGGGATGAATCCCATGTCAGCTCTGTAGTTATTTCCGATACCTGATAGATTTGTATAAAACCCAATCGTTCGGCTGTCAAAGCCAAATGCTACATTGTAAAAGTAATTGTCATCAGATAATCCTTCACTCCATGATTTTCCATATCCTCCAAAGGCTTGCCAACGCCCATCTTCAGAACGGTACGAATATTCAAGTCCTGCTATTCTATTGAAATCATCATTTAGAAAATCTCCCTCACTATATGCTTGTCTATTGTGGAAGTAGCCCTTGACAACAGATCGCCCAAAAACTTGTTGATGTGCTGTAACGGAAGTGTAGTTTTGGCCATTGAATTCTTCGTTGGATTTTGTCTGTAGGTTCATCACGCCGATCCTCAGATCTTTATTCAAGTTTCCCGATAACCTTGCCCCAAATGCAATTGGAATGGCATTGCCATCTTCATCAAGACCTATTCTTCTTGAGAAAAATGGTCTCTGTGGAGGAATCCCAAAGTCACTATACAAATCACTGTTCTCTAAAAAGAATAGTCGCCTTTCTGGAAATCGAATATTGACGGTTGTTAAGTTAGTGACCTGCTCATCTACATCTACTTGAGAGAAGTCAGGATTGATAGTTAGGTCAAGATTGAGTCCAGCTGTCACAGCGATCTTAGCATCTAATCCCACTTGAAGATTGTTGTCCGAAGGTTCGCTGTTCTCTATATCCTTGAAGGTGGATGTAAGTGCGTATGGGATTATTGCTATGTTGCTTTTAGATGCTTTAGGTGCTTTGTCCCATATAAGTGCGCCTGTGTATCCCAGATCAACGCCTCTGAATTGTACAGGTACCGGTGACCACATATGGTAAGAGTTCGTTTTACTATTTCCCCTTAGGAAGTTGATACCCCAGACTTCGTTATCATTGAATCTTAGAGATTTGAAAGGAATAGAAAATTCGATTGTCCACCTGTCTTCAAGTATTTTGACTTCTGAAGTCCATACATTATCCCATGCTCCATTTACACCAGTGGAACCACCATCTCCACCTCTTCTTCCTGTTTGCCCACTGACCAAGGATTCTGATTGAACGCCGGCCGTATTGGCATTAAAATTAAAACCATTGGTCTTCTCATTCACTGGATCAAAGACAACTCCAAACGCATCACCACGCCAGAAGGCTCGTGCATCTCGCTTTAATGAAGGCATCACATATGGCCCTGTACCATGACATATGGCTGCTATATAGATATTCTTATCGTCATAGGTGATCATGGCCTCTGTCTGCATTTCC
>CALHUZ010000183.1 GCA_938039305.1 uncultured Saprospiraceae bacterium | reverse complement strand
GTTGGATCCTCTACCCGACTGACTCAAGATTTATATGACGACCTTAACTCACAAGGTTACTATTCCATTTATCCTCCAGTAGCTCAACTTATATTTTGGTTAGCTACGGCCTTCGATGGGATGAGTCTACAAGGATCTGCTTTGATCATGAAAGCAATACACTGTGCATTTGATATTGGTGTGCTACCGATCATGTATAAGTTGCTCAAGAAGATGGTCCTGCCTCGTAGCTTGTTATTACTCTATGCATTCAATCCTTTGATCATTATAGAGTTGATTGCTAATCTTCATCATGAAGGCATTGTGATCTTTTTCGTTATGCTTTGTCTATTATTGATGATTGGTGCAAGAAGCTCCTACAAATATGTCGTAGCAGCAGGAGTTGCTATCTCCTGTGCTATCGCAACTAAGATCCTTCCGATTCTATTTTGTCCTTTGCTTTTCTTCTATCTGAAAGGCAAGAAAAGATGGATCTTTTTCTCAGTTACAGTGGTCACTACTCTTCTATTGTTCTTGCCACTTCTGTCTGATATTACCCTCCTGGAGAATCTATCATCCAGTGCAGATCTATATCTCCGTAAGTTTGAATTCAATGGAGGCATCTACTATATCACTCGTGCTATTGGTTATGTCATGTATGGATACAACAAGATCGGATTCTTAGGCCCCTTTCTTATGACGATGTCTGCTCTATGCATCCTTTATATCTCTATTATTCCCTTGAGAAAGGAGGTCAATATAAAAGGTTTGATCTTGCTGATGATGCTCACTTATGCGAGCTATGTGCTACTATCGATAACTGTACATCCTTGGTACATCGCATTGTTGATACCTCTGTGTATCTATACTTCATATCGCTCGCCGCTGCTATGGTCGGGACTTATCCTGATGACCTACATCAACTATAGCTTTGAGCCATACCAAGAGATGCTTTGGGTCGTGGCCATAGAATATCTGCTGTTTTATCTTCTTTTAAGCTATGAGGCCAAAAAGCATAATCTGCTTGCGGATTTGAGGCCATAATCAGTGTAGTACTGATACCCTTTCATTACATACACCCATCTGAAGTACTTTCCTGATATCTCATTAACAGGTTGAAGACTGCCCACCCACGATCTATTACTCTTCCTATCAAGATGGTCGTTCATAGGAAGAATCTTCATTATGAAAATCTTAAACCTCACTTAACTCTTCTTAACACTGGACTCCCGTCTCAATATAAAGAGCGAAGAAATCTATCAGAAGTGATAGGACTATATAAAGAATAAAGGTTTTTCAGTAGGTATCGGCTATGCAAAGTCGATTGCATTTTAGCCGTCACTGCAAAGGTAGTGATGGCTTTTATGTTTTTACAACTTAGGGTAAACCAGATGTCTCTTAGCTTGCAGAAGAAGCGTTCAGCTGATCTTCGAGTAGTTCTGCATCGCTCTTGCGATTACGATACCACAAGTATCCGAGTATTGCAACGAGTAGATAAGGCATCATCAGCATGTATAGGATGCCTGTATTCAAGCCTTGACCTGCAGTACCACCATTTTCCAGATTAGACTCAGCAGCCATCTTACACATAGGGCACTGAGTATATCCTTCCACTAAGGTGAAGATTACGATCAAGGTGATTATACCGATAGTCTTTACTCTACTCATGGGTTAAAGATATTTCATTTACTAAAGTGATGCTGCCCACATCTACACAATCCATAAAGTAGAATACGTCTACATTAAAGACCGTAACAAGGGCTCAACATCAAGAACAACACAGGGCCAGTGATGGCTACATAAAGCCAAAACGGGAATACCCATCTTGCCATCCTCTTATGACTTGCAAACTGGTGCGTATATGCCTTGATATAAGTGAATAATATAAATGGAAGTATGACCGCAGCCAATACTATATGTGTAATCAACAAAAAGAAATATACATATCTAATCGATCCTACGCCACAGTATAATGTCTCTGGCGTGGTGATATGATAAACGACGTACGCAAGTAAAAAGAGTGTGCTACAAGCTAAGGCAGCAGTCATGAATTTTCTATGAGCTTTTGCATTTCCTCTCTTAATCGCAAACAAGGCAACTAAAAGCAATACCGCTACAATGCCATTGAGTGTAGAATAAAATGCAGGCAAAAATGTAAAATCTATGTCCGTATCAATGTGAATACGACGCATGCCAACAACTAATAGGAAAACTGCAATTGAGGCTATCCAAGCCCAAGTGTTGAGCTTCTTGGCGAGCGTAATATTAGGAGGTATGACATTTAAATCCATGCTATAATGAGTCTCTTCGTAATGTAATTTCTCTCTTCGTCGGAACAGGTATGATGACAGATAAATGCCTCATGATTTCTTTTCCCACATCAGGACCTAAAGGATAAACTGCTCTAACAAGGTTAGCTGTGTCTAAAAGTAGAAACTGATATTCTTGAGAAGTCATAGCAGGAGCTGAAGCACCCAGGAAGTCTATTTGATCTTTGTTTTCACCTGCTGGTTCTTCGGCAAATGAAACTATATCAAATCTTGTTCTATCGACAATCCGCTCGTCTATGATATTAAGTATTTTAAGTTCTTCTGCTATTTCTCCTTTGGGAAAGTGAAGTAATCTTGCGTTGCCTGTGAATGGGTTATTCTTTTCAATATAAGCTCTTAGCTCCGATGATATCGGTTTCTCTTTCAACTGCTCGATAGATTCTAATCTATAGTCAAAGCCTTTCTTCAAGTAGAGATATGACACAGCCGGAGCTATGATGAGCATAAACACCACTGCGAAGCCCACCAACTTCCCTCGACCACTTACCTTATTTGATGTTTTGTTTTTCGACACTTGATGCTGGCTTTAATTCCTTCTATAAAAAAAGGCGGAAGAACCGCCTTTTGTTTTTATAAAATGTCTATTTCTTTTATTTCGTAGATCATTCCGGTCTGCTTTGCAGGATCCGCAATTTGCTCTTTGTCTTTATTCTCTATCAGCGTTCTTCTATTGTTCCAATCACTACCCTCCCACAAGAAGGCCACAACTCCCCATACAAGAAGGAACATCGGTAAGAGTACAGACTTCACAAGTCCAGGTACTTCATACTTCATGTGCATGAATTCATAGATGATCAAGTATGCTTTGAC
>CALHUZ010000182.1 GCA_938039305.1 uncultured Saprospiraceae bacterium | reverse complement strand
AAACAACATAAACATATTAAACTATAGAAGATCTCTATATTAGCATGATTAGAAATATCCAATCTGCTGACTATGAGACTGCCCATCTATCTACTACTTGTCATATCGATACTCCTCTTATGTAGTTCTTGTCAAAACGTTAGTCAAGGTAACACCTCTCAAGAGGATCGACCTCCTAATGTCATAGTCATATTTATGGATGATATGGGATTTGGCGATCTTAGTAGTTTCGGTCACCCTACAATACAAACACCAGAGATAGATAGGATAGCACAAGAAGGTCAAAAATGGACTAATTTTTATACAGCCAGTAGTGTCTGTACACCAAGTCGTGGCGCTCTACTCACGGGGCGATATCCTATCAGAATTGGCTTAGGTCCTACACAAAGTAATAAGCGTGTATTCTTTCCCAATTCTTTAGGTGGACTTCCGTCAAGCGAAATAACCATCGCCGAGATGCTCAAAGAGCAGGGATACAAAACTGGCATCGTAGGTAAATGGCACCTTGGTCATCAACCTGAACACCTTCCTACAACACAAGGATTTGATTCATACTACGGTATCCCATATTCTAATGATATGGATCCCGTAGGAGGTTGGAAATTAGAATCCTTCTTTATGAAACCTGATCACAACAAGTGGAATGTACCACTCATGCAAGATGAAGAGATTATAGAAAGACCGGCTAACCAACATACCATAACAAAGAGATACACTGAAAAAGCATTAGAGTTTATAGAAGAGAATAAAGCTGACCCGTTTTTTTTATACTTCCCACATAGCATGGTCCATACTCCGATTTTTGCTCACAAGGATTTTGTCGGAAAAAGCCCCCGCGGTCTATATGGCGATGTGATGGCCGAGATAGATTGGAGCGTAGGACAAGTGATTGGTAAATTAGAAGATTTAAATCTTGATAAAAATACACTTGTTGTATTCACATCAGACAATGGCCCATGGCTTGTCATGAGAGAGACCGGAGGATCTGCAGGGTTATTGGCCGATGGAAAAGGGACAACTTGGGAAGGAGGCATGCGTGTACCAGGTATTTTTTATATGCCAGGTACGGTTCAATCAGGGACTATCAC
Organism: uncultured Saprospiraceae bacterium; assembly: GCA_938039305.1. Classification (GTDB taxonomy): domain Bacteria; phylum Bacteroidota; class Bacteroidia; order Chitinophagales; family Saprospiraceae; genus JAJRXG01. Next base: position 3,520 of record CALHUZ010000182.1, on the reverse strand, counting down.
CGATATAGGTTCCACTTTGGATCTACTACCGACCATAGCGAGCATGACTGGAGCAACTGTACCAGAAGATCGAACTATCGACGGTTACGATCTTTCTGATGTTCTAAAAAATAAATCGTCGAGCCCAAGAGATCATATGATCTACTATAGAAATCAAGATGTCTATGCAGTGAGAAAGGGAGAATATAAAGCTCACTATATCACCGAGACATGTTACGCTTTGGATACCGGAAGAGAGGAATTAGAAGAGCCATTATTATACAACCTCAATGTCGATCCAAGTGAAAAGTATAATCATGCTTCTGACCACCCTGATGTGCTTTCTGATTTGGCCACTTTGGTTGCAGAGCACAAAATAAGTGTCAAGTCTGTGCCGAACGAATTGAATAAGTACTAAGAGGGTTAATGAATTAATATGCTAATTGGTTAATATTGGTTAATGTGCTAATTGGAATAAAAGAAAGACGTCAAAAGCCTGCAGGGCTTAAGGCTTTAACATTGGGCATTGCCCTTTGAATAGAACTACAAGCATGAACACTAACTACTACCCTATCTTATTACTGATCTTCAGTCTAGCATCTATCAGTTGTAACGACGATAGCAAAAAGAGCTTGGAGAAAAAAAACAGACCTAACATCGTTTACGTTTTAGCAGATGATATGGGCTATGGCGATATAGAAGCCTTCAATGAAAACTGTAAAATAAAGACTCCGTATCTCAATAAGCTTGCATCTGAGGGCATGCGATTCACAGATGCTCATTCTCCATCTGCTGTTTGTACTCCTACGCGATATGGCTTGATCACCGGACAATATAGCTGGCGGTCAAACTTAAAAAACGGGGTGCTAACTGGAAAATCAAAAGCACTCATATCTAAAAGCACAACAACTGTTGCATCTATGCTTCGCGATGAAGGTTATCATACTTCTTTTATCGGCAAATGGCATCTGGGATGGGACTGGGCTCTTACTGATACTACAGAATTTGGAGGAGATGGATGGAATGCTTCGGACTTTGGGAATTTAGATTTTACAAAAGAAGTAACCCACACTCCTAATGATTTAGGCTTTGATTATGCGTATGGGCATTCTGGATCACTTGACATGGCACCATACGTGTATGTTGAAAATGGTAGAATAACAGAACAACCAAATCATGTATCAATAGATACTGGAAAGTATACATGGTGGCGCGAAGGCCCAACTTCCCCAGACTTCAAGCATAACGATGTAACACCTAACTTTTTCAGAAGAGCCATCACTCAAATCGAAGAACAATCAAAGTCAGATCAACCTTTCTTTATCTACCTTGCCCTACCTTCTCCGCACACCCCCATCTTACCCACTGAAAAATGGTTAGGCAAAAGCAGCCTCAACCCTTATGCAGACTTTGTCATGGAAATAGATGACTACATAGGCCAATTGCAAAAATCCATATCAGATGCTGGGATAGAAGAAAACACTCTATTCATATTCACTACTGACAATGGCTGTTCCCCTCAAGCGAACTTTCCATTGTTAGATTCACTTGGTCATCAACCGGGCTATATCTATCGAGGGCACAAAGCGGATATATACGAAGGTGGACATAGAGTTCCTTTTATAGCTAAGTGGCCCAAGGTCATAAAATCTAAAAGTGTTAGTAATGAGACCATTTGCCATACAGACTTAATGGCCACAGCAGCAGCAATGATAGATTATTCATTAAAAGAAGATGAAGGTGTCGATAGTTATAATCTCCTTCCTGCAATGAGAAAAGAAGAACTCAACTCTCCAATACGAGAAGCCACAGTCCATCATTCTATCAACGGTAGCTTCGCCATTAGAAAAGGAGATTGGAAATTAATCATGGTACCTGGTTCTGGAGGATGGAGCTACCCAAGACCTCAGGACAAAGAGGCTAACAAAGACCTCCCTAATATTCAGCTTTACAACCTCAAAATCGATCCTTCTGAAACGCTCAATCTTCAAGAAAATGAAATTGAAAAAGTAGCTGAGTTAAAATCTCTTTTAATTAAGTATATCACGGAAGGAAGAAGCACACCTGGAATAGAACAGGACAATGAGCCAGGGTTTAATGGTTGGGCACAGATTGATTTTATACAGGAGTAAAGGCAAACAAGTTCAATTATCAAGAGCAAGAACCAATTAGAAAAGACGACAGCTATTCAGACGACGGACGACCAATACTGAATCAAAATATCAATTGAAATGTATATCAAAATTCTATATAGGTTCAAAGGAATTAGGAAAAACTAAAAAACCGAAAACTATTACTGCTCATTAAAAAGCCTTCTCAGCTTCGGTCCAAGGGACAAGTATTTAAATTTAAACGGGCATAAAAACATAAGCAAAGAAGAACTCAAGAACATAGGCACAAAAAGCGACCAGATTTGAAAGAACGGATAAAACCTCTAAAACATATTAAACGTCTAATCTCATATTAAGCAGATGCCCTTTAAACCCAACCTTAGCATAAGCAGACAAAGCCGCTTCATTTTCACTATAGACATCAAGTCTAACCTCTGTGAGTCCTTGGTTTTTGGACCAAGCTACTAAGGCGTCAACAATTAACTTATTAATGCCTTGACCTCTATGAGTAGGGGCAACATACATGAACCCAAGATATGCGTATCTGTCATGCTTTAGATATGGCAGAGCTTCTAAAATCTTAGCATAACCAGATCCGACTGCGACGTCATCTTTGACCGCAACTAAAACCTCTGCATCCACTGAATGAATGAGTGCTTCTAAATCATAATAAGAGATCGGGTCTACATCCAAAGTCTCATCATATGGTCTTTCATAAGATACTATCCCTTGTTCAAACTCTTTTAAGATAGGTAAATCTTCTAAACGTGCTTTTCTGATTACGATATCCGACATAAAGGTTGAATGAATTTTCTAAAGAGTAGTTACGAAGGTAATAAGATGAAGATTAGGTATTAATAACATCCACAAGATTCTTGTTCCGATTGCGAAGATCAATACCTCCTTCAAGGATAGACTTTAGATTAGTCAGGTAAAAGGTCCATCCTCTTAAGCATCCGGCATATAAACTCATACGAGAATCTTCATCAAGAGGAATATTACTTTGAGTAAGTTCAACAACTTGCTCTCCATCTTCAACGGTAACGGCCACATCAACATCACATCCCAAGAAAGTAAACTTTAGGCGATCTTGTCCATCAAACTCGAGAACGTCGCCTTCTGCTACATCATCGCTTCCATGCCACATCCATCTATATGTATCTCCAGTTGCTATCTGATCAGCACTACTCTTTTGCTCCGTTTGTTGATCATAAAAAACTGCACTACTCAGAAACCACTTTTCTAAATTTTCTTGTGATGTCCAAGCATTTATAATCTCTTCTTTTGTGGCATTAATGTTAATTCTCTTATTAAATTGACTCCAGTCGTGGTTGGGCATAGCTTAAATAATTTACAATCAAAATATCAATTAAAACCAAAAGCACCAAACGCTATAGCAAAAGTGCAATGTGACAATTTAGCCTTGAAAT
>CALHUZ010000181.1 GCA_938039305.1 uncultured Saprospiraceae bacterium | reverse complement strand
CTATCACTATTAAAAAAGAGAAAGCTGATATGATTTGAGTTAATGTCATTTGGCAATTAAAGTATAATCTAACAACATGATTTTCTAAGATGGTTCATTGTGGAAAGATATGACTTATTGACTTAAGTCAATGAAGCTTGGAACATATCCCATCACCTTTGGGGTATAATCAAACCACTCATGGAAAAAATCATTTTAATACTCTTGTATATAGGTAGTCTAACTACAATGTCCGCTCAGAATCTAACTCAGACTATCCGTGGAATCATCGTTGATGAAGACACGCAGATACCACTCATAGGCGCTAACATAGTTGTGCTAAACTCTTCCCCTATCATAGGTACTTCATCTGATCTCGATGGACGCTTTAGATTAGATGGGATTCCGATAGGTAGAGTGAGTCTTCAAGTGTCATATCTTGGATATGAGGATAAGGTGGTGCCTAATCTTTCTATTAATTCGGCTAAGGAGATGGTGCTGGACGTCGCGCTGAAGGAGTCTGCCTTTGCTTTAGAAGGTGTAGTTATTTCAGCAGGTAAAGGAAGGGGAGAGCCATTGAATGAAATGGCTCTGCTTAGTGCTCGCTCTATATCTACTGAGCAAACTTCTCGATACGCTGGAGGTTTTAATGATCCATCAAGGATTACCTCTAATTTTGCAGGAGTGACCAGTACTCAAGATGGAGGTAATGATATCATCATCCGAGGTAACTCACCCAAATATGTCCAATGGCAATTAGAAGGAGTACCAATCACAAATCCTAATCACTTTGCCGATCAGAATGCAGTAAGTGGCGTTTTGAGTGCTTTGAATAATAACTTGATCTCGACATCAGACTTTTACACAGGTGCATTTCCTGCAGCATTTGGAAATGCTCTGTCTGGAGTATATGATGTGCGCCTCAGAAAAGGCAATAATGAAAAGTTCGAAGGCACCGCGAGTTTAGGACTTTTAGGAACTGATGTGACACTTGAAGGTCCTTTCAAAAAAGGATACGCAGGTAGTTATCTGGTTAACTATAGATATTCTACGATTGGCATTGTGAGTGATATAGGCTTGGTAGACTTTGATGCATTACTCAACTTTCAGGATGCCGCTGTTAAGATTTGGCTACCGACGAAGAAAATGGGGACATTTTCTCTTTTTGGATTAGCAGGAAGAAGCAAGTTTATTTTTGAAGATGTTGATCCCAGCTTATGGGTGACTCCTGGAGATAACTTTATGCAAGAAGACATAACAGAAGACTATCAGAAGAATGCACACCTATCCAATGTTGGGATCAATCACATCGTCAATCTTAGTGAGCGCAGTTACTTGAAAACGAGCCTCATGTATTCTAATGAAGGAATAGCAGATGAGATATTTGAGATAAGATCAGATTCGACTGCAGAAGATGAGCGTTATCTGAATTTCAATTCAGAGATCGATAAGGCCTCGTATAGAGCGAGCAGTATCTATAATCTCAAGTTAAATGCACGGCATAAGATTAGAGTTGGAGCTAACTACACTTTGTCTAATTATAATGTCACTCAGAGTAGATTGGGTGAAGAGTCAATAAGAGTTCCCACTTTAGCTTTTGATGAGGGTATAGGATTGTTGAATTCATTTATCAACTGGAAGTATGATATCTCTGAACCTCTTTCTTTAGTAGCAGGCTTGCACAATAGCAATGTATTGTATAATAACAAAAACACGTTGGAGCCAAGAATCGCTTTTAAGTATAGTCTTTCTACGCAGAGCATTGTGACATTAGGGTTTGGTAATCATAGCACTATGGAAAGTGTGCCTAATTACTTCGCCCAAGTTGAGCAGCCTAATGGAAGTTTTGCAACTCCTAATGAAAACTTAGATTTACTCAGGGCGAATCATTATGTATTAGGTTATGAACAAGGACTTGGGCCAAACTTAAAGCTTAAAGTAGAAACCTACTACCAAGATTTATACAATATACCTGTTGAGAATAGTACAACAAGCTCTTATTCTACGCTAAATGAAGGGTTAGAATTTCGATATGTTGATTTAGTGAATGAGGGTAAAGGCAAGAATTATGGTATTGAGATTACACTGGAGAGATATCTGAAAAATCAGTTTTACTTTTTACTGAATGGTTCGATATATGAATCAAAGTATACAGCATTAGATGGAGTGCAGCGAAACACTCAGTACAACGGCCACTACTTAGTCAATTTTCTGATTGGCAAAGAATTTTTGAATCTTGGGAAAAAAGACAATCAGGTATTTGCTATAAATGCAAAAGTGTTTTTTGGAGGAGGAAAGAATATAATCCCTTTACTAAGAGACAACAATGGTGCTCTGGCAGTCGATCCCTCTCAAGGTTTATTCTATGACTATGAGCAAGCATACACCAAGAGATTAGATGATACTTTTTCTGCTGTTTTAAACTTTAGTTACAAGTGGAATAAGCCGAAAACAACTCATGAGCTATACTTGAGTTTTGAAAACCTCACGCCTAAAAGAGCTAATCTCTTGGAGTATTATGACGCTTCTGAGCCAGATGGGATAGGCTATCAAAAGCAGGTGATGATGTTTCCTAATCTATTGTATCGAGTTTATTTTTAAAAAATGGAATTGTAATCTATGAACATCCGTGATCACTTTATATTGTTTTTATGATTTGGTTGAAGTCCATAGACGCGATTGTGTCTATGGATATTTTAACTTGGATTAAAGGTGAATGGATAAATTGGAATAATTGAATTAACGTATAATTACACTTATGAAAGCTGTCCTTAGGAAGAAGTATGGAGCCCCTGATGTCTTAAGCATTGAGGATGTAAAAGCTCCTGTTCCAACTGCGAAAGAAGTCCTTATCAAGGTATATGCGACAACAGTGAATCGCACAGATTGTAGCATACTTACTGGTAAGCCGTGGGTCATGCGTCTCTTTGTTGGTTTGTGGAAGCCCAAAAGGATCATTACTGGGACCGACTTTGCAGGACAGGTTGAAGCGATAGGAGAAGATGTCACTGAGTTTAGAGTAGGTGACAGAGTATTTGGTCTTAACGATGAAGGACTTAGTTCTCATGCAGAATATATGACGATTGAGGAAGATCAAGCGATCGGCATGATACCTAAGTCTATTACTTATGCGCAGGCAGCTGCAAGCGCGGAAGGGGCTCATTATGCCTATAACTTTCTTAATAAGATTAGTTTAAAAAAGGGTGATAAAGTGCTTGTTAATGGCGCAACTGGGGCGATCGGATCTGCTGCGATTCAATTGTTATTATTAGAGGATGTAGAGATCACTGCAGTGTGTGATGCCAAAAGTGTATCAATTATTGAGTCATTAGGGGTACATGAAGTGATCAACTATCAAGAGAGGGATTTTACGAAAATTGATAAGAAGTTTCAATTCGTATTTGATGCGGTAGGGAAGAGCAGGTTTAAATTTTGCAAAAGTATTATGACTTCAGATGGTGTCTACGTATCATCAGAGTTAGGACCGTCTGCAGAAAACATTTTTCTTGCTTTGATTAAACGTCGAAAAGATAGACAAAGAGTTATTTTCCCGATTCCAGTTAATACTAAAAGGAGTATTAGACACATGAGTGATCTTTTAGCTCGCAAAGCTTTTAAGCCATTGATAGATAGGATTTATCCCATAGAGGACATAGCCGAAGCTTTTAGATTTGTCCAGACTGGGATGAAGACAGGCAATGTAATCCTGAAAATTGTTCCGCCCGCTGAGTTGACTAAGATGTGAGGTCGATCACTGCTATTATTATGGCCGAGTTGAATTAGCTAGTGATTATGATTAACTTAGCCATATAAACTTAGTACGCTGAAAGAAATCGATATTTCTAAGATTCCTTCTCCGGAACAATTCTTTGCCCTGACAAAGGAAGAGCAAGAGGCTGTTGCAGATCTTGATTCCATTAAAGAGTTTGAGAAGGGGTATGTATTGATATCAGAAGGACAATACTTTAAAGAGTCATATTATGTGGTGTCTGGCCTTGTTCGTCAGTTCAGGTTAAATGATGGACTAGAGCAAACTAGTAATTTCTATTCTGAAGATCAGCCTGTTGGGACTATTAGTTACGCTACTAGAAACGTGCCATCTGCATTTACTTTGATTTGTGCAGAGCCTTCACGGATAAGTGTTGTGAGTTTTGAAAAAGAAAGAGAGCTCTGTAGGCGTTTTCCAAGGTTTGAAAAGATGTGTAGGTTGACGACTGAGCAAGAACTCATTGAGTTTCAAAACAAGTTCAGCAAGTTTCTTTCTGCTTCACCTGAAGAGAGATATGTAAGCTTGATGAAAGAAAGACCTGATCTCATAGATCGCGTCCCTCAATATCATCTTTCCAGCTACTTAGGTATGAAGCCTGAGTCCCTGAGCAGGATCAGAAAACGACTTGCCAACAAGTAGATCTTAGATAGCATACGGTTTATAATTGTAAGGGTTATAATTATCTATTTTGCCATAGCGTAAATCCAACGTGAAGAGTCAGAACATTTGGGATTTCCTTACTTGTACTTATATTTTGTTGGAGGCTTACCCGCATTTTCTTGAATTCAAATCCTATTCTTGGGCCGAAGACAAGGTCTTCAGCTTCTTCTAATCTACTCACCTCCTCTCCATCAACAAAATATATAGTGTTAGTTGAAAGGGTGCCAAGTGTAAATCCAAAAAATGCCCGTTTGTTATTATTCCAAGAAGTATAATAGTCAGACGTCAACGATCCAATCGCTGCATAGTCAAAATTAAAATCATCACCTTCTATGTTAGAAAGGAATAAGGAAAAATCAGTGGCGATTCCTATTGAGACCCGATTAGAAATTTTATATCGTAGCTCGCTTCCTGCAAAATATCCAGATTTTATATCTGCGATATCTGAAGTATTAGAATAGCCAAGTTTTAGTATTTCCCATTCTATATTTTTGATCCAAGAATCTTGGGCCTGCGTGGTAGCACATAAGAAGCACAGGATTACAATGGTTATTGTTCTGGTGAGTTTCATTTTCTAATTTTTGTTTAAATAATAGTGTAAAATTAAATCACTACTCAGAGTGATCGGTTGACTTAAGTTAATAAGTCAGAATAGGCTTACTTAAGTTTTGTGAGTATAGTTACTCTCCATTTCATCATTATCTAAAGTCTTTTTGCTGCCGTTGAGCAGATCAAAAATTCCTATATTAATGTTCTCATTATTTATATGAAGAAATTACTCCTATGTGGGGTGCTTTTTGCACTGATGTTTAGTTGTGGTAGTGATCCACACGGACTCCCTTCTGAAGTTGACTTTAGCAAGGATATAAAGCCCTTGTTGAATAGGAAGTGTATGTCTTGTCATGGAGGCGTAAGGCAACAGGCAGGCTTGAGTTTTCTGTTCAGAGAGTCTATGCTGACAACATTAGAAACAGGACATAGAGCAGTTGTGGCTGGAGACCCAGCATCAAGTGAAGTGCTTCACAGGATCAAGTCTACAGACCCAGATCAAGTCATGCCGCCTGATGAAGAACGACTGACAGATAGGGAAATCGCTTTAGTTGAAAAGTGGATTGATCAGGGAGCTAAGTGGAATGACCATTGGTCTTTCGTACCACTCGATACTTTGATTCGACCACCCGATTCAGAAGATACATGGATAGCCAATGATATAGACAGGTTCGTTTTGCAAAGGCTAAAAAGTGAGGAGCTTATGCCTGCACCAACTGCATCTAAAGAAGTGCTCTTAAGAAGGATTAGCTTGGATGTGATCGGACTTCCTCCTGATGAAGTATTGGCAAATCAGTATTTGAATAAAGGGATGCCAACAGAGCAGCTGGTAGACGACTTATTGGCATCCGAACATTATGGGGAGCGATGGGCTGCTATGTGGATGGATCTTTCCAGATACGCCGATAGCCAGGGATATCAGAAAGACATACTACGACCTACTATGTGGGCTTTCAGAGATTGGGTGATACATGCCTTTAATAGAGATCTACCTTTTGATGAATTCACCATCCAGCAATTAGGTGGAGATCTTTTACCGGATGCCCAAGATGATCAGATTTTGGCGACTGCCTTTCATCGCAATACTATGACGAATGATGAAGGCGGTACGGATGATGAAGAGTATCGAGTCGCAGCAGTCTTTGACCGAGTTAATACGACTTATGAAGTATGGCAAGGTGTGACCATGTCGTGCGTCCAGTGTCACAGCCATCCATATGATCCAATAGTTCATGATGACTATTACAATTCTTATGCTTTATTTAATACCACAACGGATCGAGACTATTCAAGAGATCAACCCTTACATAGTCTCATCACACCGGCACAGTCAGATTATAAATTAAAATTAGAAAGTCAGCTTTCTTCGATACAAGGCGAGGGGAGTATAGATCAACTTAAAGTTGACTCGATAACTTCATTGATTGCTGAGATTGAACCTATGTCTGTGCCTGTTATGAAGGAGCAAAGTGAGGAAGAGCGTCGTGCCACTCATTTGTTTGAACGGGGTAATTGGTTGGTTCATGGCAAGGAGGTACAACCTGCCATTCCTGGCTTTTTAGAAATGTCCGAAGATTCTATGAACGTGCCTGATCGTCTGGCTTTCGCCAAATGGTTAGTAAGTGAAAAGAACCCATTGACAGCAAGGGTGATTGTGAATCGCGTGTGGGCAGAAATATTTGGAATCGGTATCGTAGAGACATTAGAAGACTTTGGAACACAAGGAGCGTTGCCATCGCATCCAGAATTGCTGGATTATCTGGCCGTCCAATTATCTACAGAATGGAATTGGAGTATAAAGCGATTAGTGAAGGAGATTGTCACTTCCGCTACCTATCAGCAAAGCTCTAATGTATCTGAATCGCTTGTGCAGCGTGATCCCTATAATAGATTGTTAGCAAGAGGTCCAAGGTTTAGGTTAAGTGCTGAGCAGATAAGAGATCAGGTATTGGTTGCCAGTGGATTATTTAATCCGACTGTATATGGACCGAGTGTGATGCCATATCAACCAGAGGGTGTTTGGAATGCCATCAGACATGTTGGTCGTTGGGAGACCTCAGACGATGGAGACAATTATAGAAGAGGGTTGTATACCTTTTGGAGGCGTGTAAGTCCATATCCTTCCATGACGACTTTTGATACACCAAGTCGTGAGATATGTGTTTCCAGAAGGATCAGAACCAATACGCCACTGCAAGCACTTGTGACACTTAATGATCCAGTATTTGTGCAAGCAACGCAACAATTAGCTAAGATCATGCTGGAAGAAAAAGAAATTGAAAGTCGGATTGCAACTGGGTACGAACGCGTTCTTCATAAAAAGCCGGATGAGAAGATATTAGAAGTGCTTTCAGAATTGTATAAAAGTGTAGCGCTTCAATATCAAGAAGAAGTTGAACAAGACAGTATAGAAAAGTTAAATGATGAAGAGATTGATGCTCAAGCTACATTGGCGATAGCATCAGCTATATTTAACCTTGATGAAGTATTAATGAAAGGATGATATGTCGAAGAAGTTAATCGAAGAATTACAAACAGCTGATAGCACCTATCTGACGCGAAGACATTTCTTGCGCAATGGTGCACTAGGCCTTGGTGCCACTGCGCTATCTGGTCTCTTGTCTGGACAATCCTCTATTGGCTCTACTATTAATTCACTTTCTAATGGCAAGTCTCATTTCATCCCTAAGGCAAAGCAGGTTATATTTTTGCACATGGCTGGTGCGCCGTCGCAATTAGAATTATTTGATTACAAACCTCTTTTGCAAAAGCTCCATGGTAAGCCATGTCCTGATTCATTGTTAGCAGGTAAGCGATTTGCATTTATCAAAGGAGTGCCTAACATGTTGGGCCCTCAGTTTGATTTTGCACAGTACGGACAGACTCAGTCTTGGGTGTCAGATCGATTACCACATTTCACGAAAGTAGTAGATGAAGTATGCTTCTTAAAAGCCGTAAAAACTGATGAGTTCAATCACGCTCCTGCACAGTTGTTCATGCACACAGGAAGTCCTCGATTAGGCAGGCCATCATTCGGTTCATGGGTGACATATGGATTAGGTTCTGAAAATGAAAACCTCCCAGGCTTTGTAGTCTTGGTCTCTGGACAATCGGTGCCGAGTGGAGGCAAAAGTCTATGGGGAAGTGGGTTCCTGCCATCGCTATATCAAGGAGTAGAGTTCAGGTCTAAGGGAGAGCCAGTCCTCTTTATGAACAATCCCGATAAGGTATCTCGCAATGTCAGAAGAGATGTCATCAAGGCCATCAATCAGATCAATGAATCTGCATATCAGGAAGTGGGTGATCCGGAAATACTATCTCGAATGGCGCAATACGAGTTAGCTTTCAAAATGCAAATGACGGTACCAGGTGCCACCAATGTTGAAGAAGAACCAGATTACATCCATGAGATGTACGGCACGAATCCAGGAGAGTTGTCATTCGCTAACAACTGTCTACTCGCACGTCGGCTTGCAGAGCGAGGTGTGAGATTTATACAATTGTATCATCGAGGATGGGACTCACATGGAAGTAACCAATTTGAAAATCTGAATGGAGGATTCAAAGAACGATGTGAAGAGGTGGATAAAGGGATGACAGCACTTGTCTTGGATCTGAAGCAGCGCGGCATGTTAGACGATACATTGATCGTATGGGGTGGGGAGTTCGGAAGAACACCGATGCAAGAGAATAGGGAAGGGATCACTAATCCTTTCGAAGGAAGAGATCATCATGGCAATGCATTCACAATGTGGATGACTGGTGGCGGTATTAAGACAGGCATGACTTGGGGCGAGACCGACGATATCGGTTATGAAGGTATCAGTGGCCAAGTGCATGTACATGATCTTCAAGCGACGATCTTGCATCAATTAGGATTGGACCACGAGCGACTTACTTATCAGTTTCAAGGAAGAGATTTCAGGCTTACAGATGTGCATGGAAAGGTGGTGCATGATATCTTGGCGTAATCGCACTGAAGTTGTGATAAAACCTT
>CALHUZ010000180.1 GCA_938039305.1 uncultured Saprospiraceae bacterium | reverse complement strand
ATCCAATTCCTTGTGTATAAAACAGTTCGCCATCTTTTACCACACTGATCACTGCTCCAGGTATGTCATGATCATTTATGAACGTATCGATCTTAGCGGTGATGATATTGACAAGACTTATGCTATCGATCTCTTTCACTTGAGCAAAGCAAGAGATAGATAAACTAAGTAGGACTGTTGTGATGATTGATGTTGCTGATCTTCTCATTGTGCTATTTTTTTGTTCTTGACGATGACTCAAATATGCATCGATTAAGCCTTCCTTTAAAAGGCTGATGACGGATGTGAGGCTATGGATGATGAATGGTGCGATGTGGCGTCAGAAAGACTTATGTAGGATAGAGCACTGACTTATCCGCAGATAATGCTGATTCGACATGAGGAAAGGGTAATAGGTGTACGTTTTAGAATAATGAAGTGCTATGATATATGGTGCGGTAGTTCTAAGCGATACGATGTTCAGTTTGTTAATACGAAACCTCCAAGGGTACGTTATTCGTAGACTGCGCCTACGAATGGATATCTCGCTCATCATTTATATAGCACCAGAAAGCTAAATTCTCTCATCTATGAGACTATGAGAGAGTTAATCAATATTTTTCAAATTATAGTTACTGTGACTTTATTGACTTGTTGCATTGAGGATGACCACTCAGAAAATGGAATGATAGAGTCTGAAGTACGACGTTATGGTTGGTTTTTCGAAGGTACTGAACATTTAATATCGAGGATTGACTTAAGACACTTTGATTCGTATGTTGACTTGCTTAATCGAGTGGAAGAGATAGTTTGTAATGATAGTATACCGACTATCCTTTTGAATGACGATTTGGGCTTGATTGAGTTAAGAATATCTAGTCCCTGTTGGACCGAATTAGGTTGTATACTAATAAGATCAAGGAATATTCTAAAAGTTATTAATGAAGAAATCCATCGTGGTTCTATTATTTATCCAGTAAGCTTATTAGAAGAGCGTTTGTCGATGCACTATCATAATTGTGGCAATCGTCCTGATCTATCTGAGAGTCCAGCAGATTTGATTATTTCGATTGCTTATGAAGGTATGCCGATAACTGGGCTGAGTAATTTGCTTATAAGACTAGTTGATAGCCATAATCTACATAAAGTTGATAGACCGATAAAAATATGGCTTACTAAAATGATCCCCCCTCCGCCACCACCTCCTATGACACTTCATTAGATTAAGCTAACAAGAGCTGATTCAGAAATATTCGATATAGAAAAGTAGCTGACATTTGATTCGATATGGTATACTTTTTGAATTTTTAATAATTCAAAGCGAATAATTGAATAAGTATGATAAATCCATACTTGCCTTTTATTAGTTTACAAATTCATGTATTGTTCGCCATCCCCCTATATTATATGAGGCACCAGTCTTAAAGACTAATCTTAGGATTAGAAACTGATAGGGAAACATTTATCGACAAAATCTTGCTTGGATTCACTTGCATTGTCCATAACAGCTTTCGCTGTTGTGAATTAATGAAAATAGATCTCTTGCTAATCAATCAACACTAGTTAACCAAACTCTAATGAAAAGACATATCATTATCCTACTCGCTATTCTAATAGCAACATTGACAGTAGAAGCAAAAGACGTCAGTAGAATTGACAATTTAATGCTCAAGGCTGATGTGCATCCTATAGAGCCAGAAGCTGATGCTGCATATTTGATAAAAGAAGATAGCATTTCGTTTGAGTCTAACGTTTGGCAGAACAATACTACCTATATGATTATAAAAAGGCACCGTCGAATAAAAATATATTCTGATGGTGGAGAAGATTATGGTCAATTTAATATTCCACTATACAATAACAATGGAATCAAGGAAAGGGTAACAGATATCGAAGCCATAACATATAACTGGAAAAATGGAGAAGCAAAAGAAAATCAATTAGCTGATTCTGATATTTATAAAGAAGAGACAAGCGAAAATTGGTCTATTGTAAAATTCGCTTTGCCTAATGTAAAAGCAGGCTCAGTACTCGATGTGACTTATACATTAGTAACTCCATATTTGTACTCAATTCCTAAGTTTAATTTTCAAGAAGACATCCCTGTCGATAATGCCCAACTTACCATAGCTACTTCTTCTGAATTCAATTATCAAGGAGTTTTAGTTGGTAGTGATTTGGTCGATCATTCTAAGATTGCAATCGAACGAGAAGGATATTGGATCTACGAAGCCAGCCAAGTTCCTTCAATGAAAGATGATCAATTCGTTCTTAATATAGAGGACTATAGAGCAAGTGTCTATCACGAACTTTTCTCTTCAACACAATTTGGTATTTCGGGTAGAAGAATAATGCTCAACACCAAGTATCATTCAAAGAGTTGGGATGACGTAGTGGCTGAGATATTGGCAGAAGAAACATTTATTGATATCAGTGAAAACAAATTAAAACCATATAAGAAGTTTATAAAGTCAATAAAGAAATTACCAACTAAAGAAAAGATAGCTGCTGTATATGAATTCGTACAAAGTGAATTTGAATGGGACGGCTCATTAGGACTCCTTCCTCAAAATGGAAAAGAACAAGTGCTGAAAAGCAAGACTGGGAATATTGCTGATATTAATCTGCTACTTGTCAATCTCTTACGTAGTGCTGGCGTTCATGCATATCCTTATGCTACGAAAATGAGGTATGATGGTGAATTGAAACCTGACATTATTAGTGTTAAGCAACTGAACTACATCTTGGCTTGTATCCCATATGGAGATTCACATTTACTCCTTGATGCTAGTTGTAACATCACACCAGTTGGACAACTGCCAGTTAGGGCTATTAATAAAGCAGGGTTGTTGATTAAAAAGAACGGATCTGCTATGGTAGATTTCAAGAATCCGAATGTGTATGAATCTTTTACCATGGCGACTTATGATCTCGACATAGAAACTCCAAGACTTCACGGTATTGGTACTAATATCCTCAAAGGTTTTGCAGCTACATCCTATCGAGAAATGCTGATGATAGAATCAGAGGAAGAATACGAAGACATGGAGGAAGATGAGGAGTACTACGAAGAAGACATCAATCTTGAAAATGTTATTGATTATAATGAAGCACTGAATGTAGAGGACATAAATAAGGAGATATCTTTAACCTACAATGAGACCATCTATAATGAATTAGATAAAATAGGTGATAAGATTTTTATAAATGCTACAATTGATTTTGGCATCCCAGAAAACCCATTCTATGAAGAGGATAGAAACCACCCAGTATTTTATAGTTCTTTGTTAGACGCGCGTCAACTTATTACAATCAATATACCAGATGGATATGTTGTGGAGTCACTTCCTGAATCGTCTATATTGACCCTTGAAGATGAAAAAGCAAATTTCAAGTATGAGGTAAAACAAATAGGCGAAACTATTGTGATTGACTACTCAATGAAGATGAACAGTGACACCTTTTCTCCTGATGAATACCCAAGTCTAAAAGAACTATATAACCGTATCGTTGATAAATCTAAAGAGAAAATAGTTTTAATGCCTAAGGCATAAGTTAAGAAAGTTGAAAATCTTTTCTATCTCTTGACCAGACTTTCGACGACAACCTTCTTCTTGTCACTTAGCATTCGATATTCTCGACTGGCATTATTCATAAGTCCTTCGAGAGAATCAATCATTCTTATGAGATGAGCATTTCCAATTGTAGATTCTGTCATTGTCTCGATTAGATTAGTCTCTTTGATCCAATCTTCAAGTAGATGATCATAGAAGCTGATGTTGAATTCGTATATGATGGCTTCAGTTCTACGAAACTCATCACGAACTTCTATCACATCTTCAATCTCACCTTTTAAGAAGATTATCAGCCTCTTGATCTCTTGAGCATGAAAGTGAGCATGATCGATGTTCTGCTGTTGCTTCTTCTTTGCTCTTTGAATATCACTATAGTATACTCCCCAGTTATCTGTGCTCTTTGCCTGATTAAGACATTGAATAAGGTCTATAAAACTCTTGTGAAGTGTTTTGGCGACTTGTATGGCTTCTCTTGCTTCAACTTTTAATCGGAGCAATTTTCGAAGTTCTATATTGATGACCTTAAGTTCTGATAAGTGCACAGACTCTTTATATAGAACTGATTCATCCAATCCTTCTATTTCTCTTTCGATTTTGTTGAAGATTAGTTCTTGATCGATAGATTTAGCCTCCAACAATGAAAGCTCCTGCTTGAGCTGTTCTGTTAACTTTTCGCTTTCTCTGACTTTTAAGACCGCCATCAGATACTCTTGTCTTTCTTCTTTAAGCTGCTCTTCTCGATTGATCAGAATGTTGACGAATAGATGTCTTAGCCCTTTCTTTTCAAGCACCGTGATGTCAGCATATTCGTCATCCACATTTTGCTTTAAGATTAGCTGCTTCTCTTGCTCTTCGAACAACTCCTTCTTTATATGCTTCAGTCTTCTCTTTACAACAAGTGCTTCTTGATATTGCTCGATGAGCTTTTCTATCGTCTGTATGGGTTCTGACAAAGTCTAAAAGTAAATATTCATAATAGATCCAAGATATGATCTTGTGCTTTATTACACTATAATCTTGTTGTTCGATTTAATAATTCTGGTTTTTAATTATGATATTTCGCAGTCTACCTATATTATTAGAAGTTATTATCTTTCGTGAGCAGAAAAATAAAAATGCCTGAAGAAAGTCCTATGAAAAACGGCAATGCGATATCACATCCCTTGATGGACTCAGTAGTGATCTTTGAATCAGAGGAATTGATCATAAATGACAAGGCCAAAGTAGGATTCGTTTTACTAAGGGTAGTTGGATTGATAATAGTCCTTTCAAGCTTTAGTTTAATTATGTGGCCTGTCAATAATCTGAATAAAGATGTTCTTATTATCCTTGTCTTTTCCTTAATCTGTGGTTTGTTTGTTCTTATTCATTAGCATAGATTCAGATATGAGTCAACTATAAAATACAATACCATTAGTGAGGTCAGATATAGGAAAATGTTAGGAAGAGAGTGGAGTGACATTTATGTCAACAGGAGAATTAGAAGAGTCGCAAGCACACCAACTTAACACGGCTCTATTCTCAAACGACTTTCTGGTTATGGACAAAGGGAATCAGGATAGGAAAAATAATTTAGCTGAATAAGTAATATATTAACAGATGATGCTTAGAGCCTCAATTATGGAAGAATGAAAGAAGATAGCAATATAGAAAAACTGATTGCAGAAGCATTGCAATTAGGAGAGTCAAGTGGTGTCCCTATTAAGTTTGATCTCACTTCTTTTATGCAGAGGATGAAGGATAAGGTTCAGAAAACTGAATAGCCAAAATTAGAAATCGATTCGATTTAATAAACTACAGCCAAGTCTATCTTTAGTTTGCGTTATATTAGAGTATGAATAATTCATACCAAGCATTCTATATGAACACGTTCTTATTTCATTTTTGTTTTATACTCTGTTTAGTCATCTCACTTCCCACAACTGCGCAAAATAGAATCGTAGGAGACGTTAATACCACACGTTCTGAAGTGCTTGCCCAAAATGGTATGGCTGCAACTGCCCAACCTTTAGCGACACAAGTAGCGCTCGATATACTAAAGAAGGGAGGAAGCGCTATCGACGCCGCCATAGCAGCTAATGCTATGCTCGGACTTGTAGAACCTGCGAGTTGCGGCATAGGAGGTGATCTGTTTGCGATCGTTTGGGATGCCAAGACACAAAAGCTCTATGGATTGAATGCAAGTGGAAGGGCACCGAAGAGCTTAACTGCTGCATACTTCAAGGAGAACGACATGGACTATGTGCCCTATACGGGTCCACTTTCAGTTTCTGTTCCTGGTTGTGTGGACGGTTGGGATATGTTGCATAAGCGATTTGGAAAGTTAGATATGAGTGAGATTTTAGCGCCAGCTATAGAGTATGGACGCAGTGGATTTCCAGTGTCTGAAGTCATTGCCGCAGAGATGCAGTATGGTGCACAAGGTAGGGTAGAAAGGCCTGGATTTAAGGAAACTTATATGCCTGGTGGACGAACACCATCCAA
Source organism: uncultured Saprospiraceae bacterium (assembly GCA_938039305.1). Taxonomy (GTDB): domain Bacteria; phylum Bacteroidota; class Bacteroidia; order Chitinophagales; family Saprospiraceae; genus JAJRXG01. The sequence continues at coordinate 23,329 of CALHUZ010000180.1, read as the reverse complement.
AGTGGAAATCTTTAAAAACCCTAATCTTTCAAGGACATATGAAAAGATAGCTGAGTGTGGTAAAGATGGGTTTTATAGCGGTGCTGTCGCAAAGGTCATAAGCGACTACATGCGAGATAATGGCGGCTTCCTTACAACTGAAGACTTAGAGTCTCATAACTCAGAATGGATAGATCCTGTTAGTGTGAATTATCGAGGTTATGATGTGTGGGAGCTTCCGCCAAATGGTCAAGGCATAGCGGCACTACAGATGCTCAATATTCTTGAAGGTTATGACATTGCGGAGATGGGTTTTGGTTCTTCGGATTACCTGCACGTGCTTACAGAAAGTAAAAAGTTGGCCTTTGAGGATAGAGCGAAGTATTATGCTGATATGGACTTTAATAAGGTCCCGGTACAAGAGCTCATTTCTGAATCTTATGCAGACGAAAGACGCAGTCTAATTGAAATGGATTATGCAGCAAAGATCTATCCCGCAGGAGAAATAGAAAAAGGCAATACAACTTATCTCACCGTAGCAGATAAGGATGGAAATATGATCTCACTTATACAGAGCATCTATGCAGGATTTGGATCAGGCATGTGTCCCACAGATCTTGGATTTGTACTTCAGAATCGTGGTGCTATGTTTAATGTCAAAGATCCTGACCACATGAATTATTTAGAACCAGGTAAACGTCCTTTTCATACGATCATACCTGCCTTCATCACTAAAGACGGACAGCCATATGTGAGCTTTGGACTTATGGGGGGAGCGATGCAACCTCAAGGCCATGCGCAGATAGTAGCTAACCTAATAGACTTCGGCATGAATCTACAAGAGGCTGGTGATGCTCCGCGTATGAGACACATCGGATCTAATCAGCCTACTGGCAGAGAGAATAAAACAGGCGGTATACTTAACTTGGAAAGTGGTATCAAATATGAAGTCATCAGAGAGTTAACTATCAGAGGACATAAAGTACAATTTGCTGTAGGTAGCTATGGCGGCTATCAAGCCATCATGTGGGACGCAGAGAACAAAGTCTACTACGGAGCTTCAGAATCTCGAAAAGATGGACAAGCAGCAGGGTATTAACTGAGTACCTAAACTAAAGTAGTGCGGTAAAGAAGAACCTTATCTGAATATTTCAAGAATAGATTAAAAAATTCTCATTTTGACCAATAAAGCTGTATCTTATCTTTAAGCTATGGGAGTATTAACTGGCATACTAAAGGAACCTCAACAAGTAGAGGTCAAAGGAAGACAACTCGTTTGTTCTGTTTGCGACAATGATCGTTTCCATAAAGGACGAGCACAGTTAAACACCTCCGTACTAACGTTCCTTAAACTCGATTGGCTCAACAAAAGTGCTACTTGCTTTACATGTAGTAATTGCACGCATATTATATGGTTTGGAGCTACTAAAGACTCATTTACATTTTAGAAATTGATGTCTTAACAATGAAATGATAATACATGGAAATTATGTTCCTTATGTATTGGCAATACACAGCGAGACCTAACTTATAAATTAAGTAGATGAACCCCACTAAAACTACTTGTATTCAACCGTTGATAGATTACTTTTCAAAATATATCCCGCTTGAGAAAGAAGAAGAGGATTTCTTGGCGACAGTCTTTAAAAAGCGCAGACTTAAGCGTAGACAATTTGTCCTACAAGAGGGAGATGTCTGTAAGATAACAGGGTTCGTTCTTGAAGGTTGTTTTAGGATGTACATGATAGATGAAAACAGCAAAGAGCATAATTTGCAATTCGCCATTGAAAACTGGTGGATTGTTGACTTAGCAAGTTTTACCACTGAAGAACCGAGTCAGCTCTATATAGAGGCAATGGAAAACTCTGTGATCCTTGAGATAAATAGGAAAGATCGACTCAAGCTGTTTGAAACACACCCAAAGTTCAACGATATATTTAGAAGGATGACTGAGAAGGCGCTTGTCACTCATCAAAAAAGAGTCTTGCGTAACATAAGCGCTACTGCGGAAGAACGGTACTTGGTTTTTATCGAGAAATACCCACATTTCTTTAATCGCATTTCCAATGTCCAGATTGCTTCTTATCTGGGTGTAACTCCTGAGTTCCTCAGTACCATACGTAAGAGAATGGCAAAATCTTAATCTACATTAAGATTCTTTCTTAAACTTCCTTATAGGTCCAGGTCAGCACGCAGTTGCATCTTTGTCATGTATCGGACACTGCTACATATCAATGAACAAATCATCAATGACAAAATTAACTCTGGCTCTTATTTCTGTTGTTTTCCTGGGTTTCAATTTCAGGCATCTGACTCAGTCGAAACAAGCAGAGCAACCTACAAAAATGGAAATCATGGATAGATTGGAAAAAGAAAAGATCCAGATTTTAATAGACACTTACAAAACATCATTGAACTCTTCTGACGCCGCACTGGCTCAAAGTGTTTATACGAAAGATGGAGTTTTTGTCCCACAAGGAAGACCTTCTTCAACTGGATCTTCAGATATATTTAAGTCACACGAAGACATTTTTAATCGAGTACGATATGACATCGAGTTCTTCATAGAAGAGATTGTAGTAGAGGACAATATCGCTTTTGCAACAACAAGCTCTAAAGGAACATCGACTATTCTTGCGTCTGGTGAATCTGCCATAGAAGAGAATAGAGAGATATTCATTTTTGAAAAGCTCAATGATCAGTGGGGCATCGCAAGATATATGTTCAACAACCAAGAATAACTTAAAGAGACAAAAGTCACTTTTCAAGAACCCTGCATTAACCAAAGATCCTGAGTAGCAAATAGCTTAACGTAAACTGTTTGCTACAAAGGATTAGCCTTAGCCCTCATCAGAGCTAAGGCATTTTAAATTTGTAATCTTTTGATCACTAAGTCCTTCCGTATCATTCATAAAGGTGAGTAGTCACATAAACCAAGTCCTAATGCCGCATTTATGAAGGAATCTTGTATATTAATGCTCTATTCGATCTAACCTTCTTGATTTTTAACAAGGCCACTTTAGGATGGTTTTTTTACTAATCATAGAATTGCTTCTTGATCTATATCAAGAGAATCCACAACAATTGCTTCTATATTTATCTCAGCTGTCATGCTATATATAATACGGCTGTGATATATCAAGTTGAACCTTTGTAATCGAAAAACATGAATGAAAAGTATCTTAAAATAGTTCTGAATTTCTTTGGTGCATCCAATGTTGGCAATGGTCTCTGGATGCTTTTCTTTGTAGATAATTGGTTTACAACTCTTCCCGGAGTACATGACACTGGACCGATCAATAGACACTTCATACATGATGTTGGTTTGGTATATCTGTTAGCAGGACTCGCTTTGATATGGTGTGCGACACATATCAAGACTACAAAATATTTGTACATAGCGGTGATGCTCTTTTTCGTTGGACATGCAGGCATTCACGTAGTGGAGATATTGATAGGATTACTTCCACCGAGTCACTGGTTGATAGATCTTCCTTTGATTTTTGTCCCCGCGGCAATTCTAGTAGCACTAACTCCATCTGTGCTCAAGGCAAATATTACTAATAGTAAAACCGTATGATGAATAGAGCCAAGTTACTTCAGCTAATAGTTATCAGCGTGGGTATTCCGGTGGGTATGCTATTATCTAATCGGTCTATTAAGATGCATGAAGCTGTAGAACACCCCATGGCCATACAACATTCTAATATGGATCATGGATTAATAGATGTAAGTGATGATCCCATCACTCCAAGCATCACAAGTCTTACAGTCCAAAAGGATAAGATGAGTGGGTGGAACATCAGTATCAACACCGAGAATTTTATATTTACACCAGCGCAAGTCAATACCGCACATATACCAGGTCAAGGCCACGCGCACATTTATGTCAATGGAGAAAAGTTTGCAAGGTTGTATGCTCCAGATTTTCATATGCCTGTACTCGGAGCACCGATAGAAACGATACGTATCACTCTTAATGCAAATGGCCATGAGACAATGGCTATAGGCGAAGAGGTCATAGAAAAGATTTGGCGTAATTAAAGTTGCTGTCAGTTGGACCTAACCTTTGCACTGTTGGTCGATGTTTGGCCTAAGACAGTATATTCAAGCTACTATTCTCTGTTATAATCTCGTCATGATGAAGTAAGACTTTACTTCAAGAATTAAAATCATAATATGAGGCAAGTAGCGATATTGCTCATGATAGCCATGATAGCGGCTAGCTGTTCAAGTGATCAAAGCGAAAACAATATTTACGCATTGGTCATATCCAAGAACAACGATATCGTAGAAGAGACATACTACAATGGCAAAAGCGCTAATGACTTAGTTGATGTTCAGTCTGTGACGAAATCCATACTAAGCATCTTAATCGGTCAAGCCATAGATCAAGGTCTTATCAAGAGTGAAGACACTCCGGTATATCAATATTTTCCAGAAGAGTCAGAGTTGTTTATAGATGATAAGAAGCGTATAACTATAAAGCATCTATTGAACCACACATCTGGAATAAATTGGAAAGGGTATATAGAGCATCAAGCATTTCTGAAAAGTGAGGATCCTGTCCGATATACTTTAAAAAGAGAATTAGAGCATCAGCCTGGTGAAAAGTATAATTATAATTCTGGTGGCACACATATACTTTCAGCCATCCTTTCCAAGGTGACAGGCCAAAGTACTTTAGAGTATGCCAATGAAGTGCTCTTTCAACCTCTTGGAATCAATGAGATGAGATGGACAAAAATGAATGATGGGATTTGTGATGGAGCAGGTTTTGGGCTAAGTCTAAGGCCGAGAGACTTAGTAAGTATCGGGGAGCTGATATTGGCTCAAGGTAACAAAGATGGTCATCAACTGATCAATCAAGAATGGATCGGCAAATCAACTAACCAATCACTGAAGAAAGGGACTAAGTGGGGACTAAGAAAGTCAAAGCATGGATACGGTTGGTATGCGGCAGAGTATGATGGACATGAAGTCATATACGCCATGGGCTATGGTGGTCAATTCATATTTGTTGTCCCTTCTAAGGAATTGGTAATAGTATGTGCTCATAACGTCGATACACCTGATGGGATAGATCAGCAGGTGGATTTCATAGTGGAGACATTACCCCAATTATTGAGCAAATACGGGGATCCAAAATAAATCTCTGATCTATCGAAGGATTTGGAATATTCATTTGTCTATAGAGAAATAAAAAATAGATAAATGAAATACATAATTTTTTCGCTCCTTGTAACTATCGCTGCCATGTTCTCAATCACTTCTTGTAGTGATGATGATCCAGCGTGTACTGAACTCACTTGGTATGAAGATGCGGACGGTGATGGATTAGGCAATCCTGATGTTAGCCAGTCTGCGTGTGAACAACCTTCTGGATATGTCACTGATAGTAGTGATACTGATGATTCTGGAATCTCTTCTGCTGTAAGCACACCAGTTTCGGCCTTTGATGAATTTAATAGTGATGCAGTAACGATATCATTTGACGGAAGTGAAGTGACTATAGAATCTAACGGTCTACCTAATCATACATCGCCTTTCTGGGACAGTAATAACAGTCTATATATCGACCCTGTTGTAGCGGATCCAAATCAAATGTCTCCGGGAGCCATAGGAGAACGCAATTTTTCTGTCACACTTCCTACAGCACCTGAGAAAGCAGCGACTACTACTGCGACAGGTCTTGGATCAATCGGTATATCTGTAACTGGAGCTCCGATATTCAATGGTCAAGAAGGGCCCACTGCAGATTTGTCAGAAAATATCGCGAGTGGTTTTGATTATGCAGGAGGACACATGGGACCTACAGGCTATCATTATCACACAGAGTCTGTAGATGTACCCGAAAACACAACCTTGTCTTTCGATGATGAGAAGCTAGTTGGGATCCTATCTGATGGCTTTTTACTTTATGGTAGAAAATGCAATGCTACAGATGATTATCCTACAGACTTAGATGAGTCTGGAGGTCATACTTCTTCGACACAACATAGTGATGGTACGGAGTTCTATCACTACCACATCATCAATGAATATTATATCGGATCGTATATTCTTCTTTTTGGTGCTGACCTTCAGGGCACGCCTAATAGAATCATGTAGACCATATCATTTGTGAGAATCATCTTTCACTTTGGATAGAAAGTGAAAGATGATTCTTATTTCATTTTTAAGTTATGAAAGTATACTTTTCAATTGTTCTTATTGCTTCATTCATATTTGGCTGCGCCAAATATGACAATGATGAATCCGCTGTCTTAATAAACCATCCAGTTGTGGACAAATCCAAACTTGAATACAACAACAAAACATCCATATGGTCATTTAATAATCAGCCATTCTCTGGTTATGCAATTGATTATTTTGAAAATGGAATGAGAAAGGAAAAATTTGGAGTATTAAATGGTAGAAAGGAAGGAGAAGCAAAGGCGTGGTTTCCAAATGGAAATATAAGACAGTCGGCCAATTATAAAAAAGGTAAGCTACATGGTGAAAAACTAACATATTCAAGCGAGTCGAAAGAGCAGCTCCTGTCACATCTTAATTACAAACTTGGAAAGGTGCATGGCACCCAAAAGAAGTGGTATCCATCTGGCGAGATATTCAAAATTCTAAATTTAAATATGGGAGTAGAGGAGGGTATGCAGCAAGCATTCAGAAAGAACGGTGATTTGTATGCAAACTATGAAGCCAAAGAAGGACGTATATATGGACTAAAAAGATCCTCTCTTTGTTTTGGTTTAGAAGATGAGAAGGTTATGTAGGCTAGATTAGGGTCTAGTCGTTTCAAAAGATGAGCATAGAAAAATAGGAGCTGTTGACAATTTGAAGATTCGGAGATTAATTGTATGTTCAAGATGAGTAAACATGTTGATGAACATACCAGATAGATCTCATGAAGTATACATGCACTATCATCATAGACTTACCCATCGCCAAAGTCGTAGCGCTCTGGAAGGATGAAAACAACTTCAAGCATTGGCAAGATGGTTTTGAAAGTATAACGCTTATAAGCGGCTCTCCAGAACAAGAAGGAGCTCAGTCCAAGATCCTTCTAAAAAATAAAGGCCAAGCAATAGAACTCATAGAGACAATTATAAAGTCAAATCTCCCAGTTGAGAAAATAGGGCTCTACGAGCATAAGCACATGACTAATACTCAGTCATCAAGGTTTGAGTCAATAGATCCGAACGGGACTAAATATACATCAGAAGTAGAGTACATCCAGTTCAATGGTATTCTGATCAAGCTTATTGCAAAACTATTCCCAAGTAAATTCAAACAGCAAAGCCAAAAGTGGATGGTTCAATTCAAAGAGTTTGCTGAGAATCATGGATAACCTCATTTTAGTGAACTTATCCGATGATCTTATGCTTATGTTATATACATGACACACACTTATCAATTAACAGGCATGACTTGTGGGAGCTGCGAAAGCAAGGTCCAGACAACTTTGGCGCAGGTCGATGGGGTAGAAGCAGTTGAAGTATCAAAGGAACAAGCTACTGCTACTATTCACTCACAAAAGCAATTGCCATTTTCATTGTTGGAATCACAGCTTTCACAACTTGGTGACAAGTATTCGATATACAACACCTCTATAGCTGAACAAAAGGAAGAACGTAAAGCTGAATCTTTAGAGCAAGAACGAAGTTGGTTCGAAACCTATAAACCTGTCTTACTCATATTTACATATATTTTTCTGATTACCGGATTGATTGAATTTATATCCACAGATGTTGATGTTAATAGATGGATGCGACACTTTATGGCTGGCTTCTTCTTAACCTTTTCTTTCTTCAAGATGCTGAATCTAAAAGGATTTAAAGAGAGCTATCAGATGTATGATGTGATCGCTAAGAGGATACCATCTTGGGGATATGTCTATGCATTTGCAGAATTGATTTTGGGTGTCGCTTTTCTAATAAATTATAATCCCGTCATCACCAATACTGTTACACTAGTAATCATGTCCATCAGCATTGTCGGCGTTCTACAATCTGTCTTGAATAAACAGACGATCAAATGCGCTTGCTTAGGCGATGTCTTTAATCTCCCGATGAGTACAGTCACAATCATAGAAGATGGCCTCATGATAGCTATGAGCGCTTACATGTTGTTCTTCGCTTTGTAAATTGGAAAAGCAGGAAGGCGTAAATCAACTTACACTACCTGACTATAAGCACATCGCCATTATCCTCTACAATATCTCCATTGATGAGTTCTACTTCAACCATGAAGATATAAACTCCCGTCTCAGAATTTGTTCCATTTTGTGTGCCGTCCCAACCAAAGTTCGCTTCATCAATTGATATATTCTGTCTATTGAATGTTGGTTCGCCCCATCGGTTGTATATGATGAATGACCTTATCAAAGCGACCTCGTCAGATGAAACTGTATACTCAAATATATCATTCGTTCCATCTCCATTAGGTGAAAATGTATTCGGAAATATCAGGCCCGCTTTATGATTGATACTCACCATAATTGATGCAGAATCCTTACAATCAGAATCACTGAATACTTCAAAGAAGTATTCTTGATTACTCAGTGGTTTTGCGGTTGGACTTAGACAATCTGAGCAACTCAATCCCAATGGTGGAGACCATTCATATGAAACCTCATCTTCCGAGGTGACAGATGGCATCAGGATTGTAGAGTCACCAAATTCTAATTCTACAACTTGATCTAATGACACATTGGGGTTTTCCGCAAATTGCACATACACGGAGTTATTACTAAAGCAGCCGTCAATGTTTGTGACTGCTACTTCATAGACACCAGTTTCACTAACTGTGATAGAAGGAGCATTAGATCCATCAGACCATAGATAAGAATTATAAGTGCTTGCTGGCTCGATTAGATACTGCATTCCCCGGCACAACAAAGTGTCATTTCCTAAGTCTGGTGTTTCTATAGCGCCTATTAATGAAATCGTATCTGGTACTGGTATGTTGCAATCTTCATCTACACCTCTCACCATAATGTTAAAATAATCTCCGATGGACAGATTATCTACAACTATAACTTCTTCATTATTGACTTCAAATAGAAAAAGAAAATCCTGTTGTTCTTGATCTGTATACATCACTTCTATCATATCACCTTCTGAGAAATCAGGAGAATCTATGATGAACTGACCATCACTCGCCAGGCAATTTGATGGATCTTTACCTTCTACTGAGATATCTGTAATTGTAAAAGCCGACAACTCTGTGACCGTTATTGAATCAACATACATACAACCGTCCAAGCTCATCATCTCAACGATATATTGACCAGCACCTACATTTTCTAATGTTCTATCTGTTCCTCCATCACTCCAATTATAAGTCAGCGGTTCTAATCTTGGATCCACTAAGACACTCACGCTGCCATCAGTCATACCACAGTTAGCTTCATTCACTACAATCGCTTTCGGGGCTAATGCCTCACTAATGATAAGAGGAAACACTCCAATTCTTATAGGCAACCCAGAAGTATTGATATCATAAGATTCAAAGTTTAGACCACAAGAAGTACCTGAGTTATTAGGTTGTTGGATTGATGACAAAGTTTTGATCGTTCTATCATCTCCTTCAATAGAAAACTGATGGGCCCAATATATTTCATCGTTAATGGCGCGCTTTAGACCTCCTGTTTTTCCATTATGTGAAGAGGTGCCTATTAATGTTGTTATGTCATTATTGAAATCATATTGAAAGAGGGTTTTATCAATGTGATCTGAGTAGTAGAATTTACTGCCATCAGAAGAAAAAGCAGTGCCATAAGTTGAGGTAGTGTTCGATGCAATTTCAACATTTGTAGCAATATCGAATTCGCCAGTTTGCCGATCAAAGTTCATAGCTCCAATCGGAAAGCCAGTAACTCCTTCTTCACTACTTGGGGCAAAAGTCAGCTTTGATGTTTTGTCATTTATTTTGTGGCTATTGAAGACAACGGTACTAAAATCTCCTGTTGGAAGGCTGCTGGAGATTTGACTAAGTACGTACTCACCATGAACTACAATGCCAGTAGCTGATATATCAAAGATGAGGATTGATTGATTGCTCCTATCACTTGCGAACAACCAAGAGCCTTCCTTCGGGATCAACTTATCAACTACATATAGGCTCTCACCTATGTCTACACTTGGCGGAGTAATGTCGATATCTTTTTGATCTGGAATCACATCGCCCAATCCCGTAAATAGGAAATCTTCGACTTCTATGGTCATGTCGATAACTGAGTAATAGAGCTTACGAGATGGCCCGTCATCTGTTGATTCAGTGTAAAAGATATAGAACTCATCGCATGATACAGGGCTATCTACAAGACTGGAGCCATACATAGAGCGAGCACTTCCTTTTAGATCTTTGGCATTAGGGAATGGCCTACTCAGATTATTAAGGATCGTCTCACCATTGGAGTAAAAATTAACAACAGAAGTATTAGCAAGCATGACATTACTTTCACTAAGATCAATAAGGCCTTTCAGATTAGTAGAGAAAGGTTGGGCAGATGAATTTTGAAAGATCATACCACTGTTAGCGGCTTCATCTCCGAAGAACCACAATTGACGATCAAACTGCGCATTTGCTATAAGCGAAATACAGCAAAACAGTAGCACAACTAAGGAGTTAGTACTTAGCGACGTGGATGTTCTTTTAAGGTTGGTTGTGCCAATCACTTCGTTAAGCTACGAAGAATTAGTGTCCATCAACGATATGCAAAGAGATTAACATTGTTTTACAGAACTACTTTGATATAAGCATGTTAGACATGTTAGAAATGAAGCGATGGTTGATAAAACGACAGAAATAGATATAGATAGAATCATAGAGATGGCATGGGAAGACCGAACGCCTTTTTCCGCGATTGAGATGCAATTTGGTTATACTGAATCAGATGTCATCAAGCTGATGAGAAATGAACTGAAATTGAGTTCATTTAAATTATGGAGAAAACGCGTCAATAGTAAAGTCAGCAAGAAGCACCTAAGCAAAAGGAGTAGTGACATCAATCGCTTCAAGTGCTCTCGTCAAAACGCTATATCCAACAATAAGATTTCTAAGAGATAAAAGACATTCTACGATAGGGAGTTAGGATGAAATTCTTCCCCAAGAAACTTGTCCCAGATCGTCCATCAGATAAACAGCATCTTGATGTATGCCATATACCCTTTGAGCAGGATTATCTCCATCCGCTATGACTATATGAGGGACTACAGGTCTGTCGATGATTTGATAAGGTTCTTTTATAGTTGATCTTCTAATCGGTCTTTTCAATTCTTCGATGTCATCATAAAAGACATAACCCTCAGAATCATCTGGAAGAGCCACCCGATAGTATGCGCCTGAGATCCCGATGATATCAGCTATTTGATATTTAGGAATTGGTGATGTCCGCCCTCTTCTTAGGAGATTGTAAACTTTCATATTCGTCGCCTCCTTAGTTCTTATGGTTTTTCCAATCAGTTCTTCCTTTGCCAAGACTTTGTTATATCTACTTCTTGTCTCTACAACAAAGTGATATGGATCAATAGGGCCGTTGCTATAAAGACCATAATGCAAATGCGGTGCAGTCGTTACTGCATTGCCACTATTTCCAACAGTGCCAAGCACATCTCCTCTTTTTACAATATCTCCTTCTTGTACAAGAATGCTTTCAAGATGTGCATAGTACAGATTTTGATTGCGCTTTCGATCTTTCAGCCAAATCACATTACCTCCTAAATCATTGCTCTTAGTTGAGCTTATGTATCCATCGCAAGAGGCTATAATCTCAGTATGCCTTTTGGCAAATATGTCAATCCCATGATGCATCCTTCTACCTGCATCTCGAGGTGCTCCAAATAAACTACCAATCGCACTTTTAGTCTTTCCTGAAACTGGAAAAGCTAAAGCAGGGGCTGAATTAATCTTGATTATATAGCGACCACTTCTCAACAGTTCAGTTTGGAATCGCAGAATGTACGCAGCGTCTATATTTGATTCGAACGCAAGAGACATAGAGCTATCATTCAAACTGGCTATGTGTGTAAACTGTGAGAGCGAATCAACATCAATTCTAAAGACATCCAGGAAGATATCAGTACTATCTACTATTGTCTTTTCTAATGAGATGTCTACTCGCTGTCCGCGATGCACATCAAACTTGTATCCACTGCCACTCACTGTAGATGCATCGACATAGAATTCCTCTTTGAACGGAAGTGTGACAACTGTAGGTTGATCAAAAACATTTTGAGCGGCTGAAAGCCAAGCCTTCCCAAGAGCTGAATCATTTAGACCTATTTCTTTCAAAGCGTGACTATAGGCTTCATGCTGATGCTTCGGTTGAAATATCTCAGCTACAACTTCTGGTGCCTCTTGTTGACAAGAGACAAACATGATCAAAAGAAATAGAAAGCAAAATTTATGTAAATGAGTCAATTCGAACTACTCTTGGTGATTAAGATCAATACTTAGAACGTGCGAAAGTCTTAAAACTATTTTACAACAACAGTATCAATTTATCTCAATCGTGTCAGCTATTCCTCTTTTGAAGTTTTTCAGTAAACCTGCGACTATCTGAGGTGCGTACACTTCTGGTATGTCATGTCCCATGCCTTCTATCCATAGCATGTTAGCATCGGGTATCATAGGGACATACTTCTTAGCATGATCAGGCCATACCAAAGGATCGGTTGTCCCGTGTATCGCAATAGTAGGTACGGTTAGTTTCTTGAGGCCTTCGTATCTCGATCCTGATGCTTCGATAGCTGCGACATGATGATCATTAGAATTTGGATTGAATCCCCTTCGATCTCTTAATTCATACAATGTCTTATTGGCAATGCGACTATAATCGTGCTGATAATCTCCCTTCCCTTTAAACTGATCTGCTACGATGATTGAAAACTTGATATATCCTTCTTCACTCTTTCTCAATAGATATCTAAGTCCCACTTGTATGCCCATCATTTCAAACTTAGGATCAACAGGACGTATCTCCGGATCATTCATCCAACCACTTGTCATTATCGAACCAAGCGATAAGACTCTTTCAGGATTTTGTATGGCCATAGACTGCGCGATCATTCCTCCCATAGAAACACCTACAACATGAGCTTGGTCTATATTAAGATGATCCAAAATAGCCATTCCATCACCAGCCATATCTTCCAATGTATAAGGTTCGTCTTCATCCCAATCATCTATCCAATCAGACTTACCTACATCACGATTATCATAGATGATAACATCATATCCTGCATCTACCAAGGGTTGATAGAAATAATCTGAATAGTTGATCCCTGTAGTACTTAAACCCATCACTAACAATGCAGTCCCGAGGCTACTATCACGAGCAGTGATATGCTCATACCAGATCTTTATGCCGTCATTATCAACGAATCCTGTCTCACCAGCTTCTACAGGAACTACTGGCACCATGAGTGCATTCCTTACAGCTTCCTCGGCCGCTTCTGAAGGATACGGCCCAGAGGAAACAAAGAGATATAAACCAAGAGCTACTATCGCTAAGACCCCTGCTATGATGTAGAGCGTTTTCTTCATGACTCTAATGTATCATCTGAAAGGCCATAGTTAAGAATTTGACCCGCTTAATAATTGACATAGGAAGCCATATTTAACTAAAACAAAGACGACCTCTGACCTCTTTGCAAATATCCCTTATCTTCATGTCATCTAACGACTCAGTCGAAAATTATAACAACATGAACATCAGACTTTTATCCTGTACATCGCCAAGACCTGATCAAAGGGCGATCGCTAAACTGTTAGAGGAGTTTGCTATAGAGTTGGACGCTTCATCAGCTTATGAAGCAGCTGAATATCTGATCGATGGTGAAGAAACTACCATTGAGATAGATGACAAGTCTTCCAGTTCGGCTATTAGAGCTTTACGCAAATGCGAGATCGACTACGAGTTAGTTGACTAAAGCGTTAACAAGGTCTGTGAATGATTGAAGTTGTCGCTCACAAAGCATAAAGTCTAATGAGTAGTTCACACGAACTCAGAAATCATTCTTAATTTCATTTCTGATACGACAACGCAACCGATTTGCGTTTACTATTGTACTTATTAGAGACTTCCAGAATTGGTGGCTCTACTTTTGTGTTTATCACTTGGTTGATCGTTGTATCACTATACTTTTTCAGCTGTGTTTGCACAAAAGCTTTAAGCTTAAAAAACTGACTGTCAGCATTTTATAAAAAAAATATCATCATGAAATTTGATCGTTTTCTCTACTTAATCTTTTTTATTGCTTCTTTTTTATTGGCTTCATGTACTTCAGAAGAAGAACCACTCGTATTTCCTGATCCAGAGATGGAAGAAGAGATGGATATGGATGGTGATGATGACCTTGTCGCAGCACCGACATTTGCATTAACTACTACGACGGGTGAGTCTATTGCTTCTACACAATTTGAAGATAAGACTTTGGTTATTTTCTTTTTTGGTTTTAACTGCCCGCCTTGTAAGGCCGTGGGGCCTGATATTGAATCTAGACTTCATGAAAAATTCAAAGACTCTGACAATTTTGCCATTATTGGTGCTGACCAATGGGAAGGCAATAACGCTGGGGTAGATAACTTTCAGAGTACAACAGGAATTACATTTCCTTTAGGGACTAATGGCGCGGATATGGCTAAGGACTTTGGAACTACTTACGATCGATTAGTTGTTGTTAACTCTGATGGTAAGATTGCTTATAAAGGCAATAGTATCGCAACCAACAATCTCGACGAAGTAGTCGACTTAGTAGAAGGCTTATTAAAGTAATATGACACATCACTACAAGATAATAAGAGCATTGGTACTTATTGTGCCAATGCTCTTTTCGCTTAACGCAAATGCTCAAACCATAGATGACTTCAGTCTCGATAATATCGACAATGAGTTGGTAAGTCTTGATGAAATAAAGGGAGCTTCAGTAACGATCATTGATTTTTGGGCTACATGGTGCAAGCCTTGCACAAAGGCCATGCCTAAGCTGAACAACATTTATAACGAATACAAGGATCAAGGTCTATCTATGATTGGTATCAGTTGTGATGGCCCAAGAAGCATATCAAAGGTCGGTGCAGTAGCTAACAATCTTAACATAGACTACCATATCTTGAAGGACATCAATTGCGAAGTGATGAATGCTTATAACTATCAAGCATTTCCAACTTTAATCATGCTTAATGCTGACAATGAAGTCATCTATGTCCATGAAGGATTTAGCTCAGGAGATGAAGTTGAAATCAAAGAAGCGATCGAAGCACAACTGAAATGAGCAAAATCAAAGCGGCACTTTTTTCTTGTTGCATTCTAATTTCTTTCTACAGTTCTCAAGCACAGATCAGTATCACGACCTTAGCTGAAGCCCAATATGGTAAGCTTCCAGATGAGTCGGCAGATCCATTTCCATCTATTTACGATAGAACCGAGATAGACTTTCGATCTAAAGGCTTTAGTATATCATCTACTTTCGAGCAGTATCAAGTCAAGTATGATGATAGAAGATACATCGATCTGTCCCAACTGACCTTGGGCTATAAAAAGAAGAAGTGGGATATAAAGCTGGGCAATTTTTATGAGACACTAGGACGTGGCTTACTCATGCGTTCTTTTGAAATACCAGGTGCTTTACTAGAAGACATTGGTTTTCGATCTCGAAACTACTTCCACAGAGATGTCTTAGGAGCATCAGTTAAGTATCGTACGAAGAAGGCAACATTTCAAGTGCTAAGAGGTGATGTGCTCAACAATGTTTTACCACCTACATTCGATAGATCAGAAAGGCGAACTGACATAGTCACTGCTGTTTCCACTAAAGTGAAATATATAAAAGGGCATGAAGCAGGACTTATATACATGCGCAGAGAGCAATCAAGCGGACAAGGCTCAGCATCAGATAATTCTAATTATCTAAGCGGCTTGTTAAATGGAAAAATCATCAACGGTCTCAACTATTATGGAGAATACGCTGCTAACATTGACAATGATGATTTTGCTTTATACACGGGAGTAACTGGCTTTGTTGGTAATTTCAACTTTACCCTTGAATATAAGAAGTACAACGATTTCGTCTTAGGTGCAGGAATCAATGAACCTCCTGCTGGCGTAAAACAACAGACATATCGCGTACTCAATAGAAGTATCCATGTTTCTAACCCGATCAATGAAGAAGGTTATCAGGTAGATCTCTTTTATAATTTTAAAGATGGTACTGTTCTTAACTTTAATCATTCATTAGCAAAGAATCAGTTTGGAAACACAAACTTCTCCTTCAGACAGTACTTTTTTGAAGTACAATCATCTATTGGAGAAAAGGTCGAATACAAGGCTTTCTTAGATTACAGTCAAGATCCATTTAAAGGAGAGTTAGATCGATTCTCTGTTGGACTGTACAGTGACATCAGCTTAAAAGAAAAAGTAAGGCTCCTGCATGAGGTTGAATATCAGACGTTTGACAGAGGAACAAGTACTGTTTCTAATTTCAACATGCTCCTTGGACTCAATGTAAAATCGAAGTATTTTATATCCTTCTTAGGAGAGCTGACTAATGATCCCTTTATTATCCGAGATGGTAACACTTCGAGGTTATACTTTGGTGGCAATCTACGATACAAACCGAACTATAATCATACCTTACAATTATTCGCAGGTTCCAGAAGAGGCGGGCCTCAGTGTAGTGCTGGAGTGTGTTACGAAATATTAGATTTCAAAGGAGTGGAATTAAGATGGGTAGGTAAGTTTAAGATTAAGACAAAGAAGTAACGAAAGCATATCTTTTGATGAGTCTATCGCTTATCAAAAGGTCCCGTCTTCGCAAACGGTTTACCCAAGACAACAATAACATGAAGTACATCTACCTATTAACATTCATTTTTATCTATACAGCTTCAGTAGTCGGGCAGGAAGAATCTACGACCGAGCAAGACACAACTGGTGTTCCTTTTGTTGCTTATTGGGAGATTGGAGATTCTTATAATTTCCAGGTAACTAAGATCAGAAGACAATGGAAAGAAGGCATCTCAACAAAGAATGATTCTTCCAGTCAGGTTGTTAACTTTTTGGTTTTAGACTCAACAGCTACAAGTTACAAGATCAAATGGAGTACAAAAACTGACCTCAGCGAATTCAACATCCCACTCGAACTAACGGAGAGTATGTCAAAATACAGTGTGACGGATGTGATCTACACTACGACAGAATTGGGAGAGTTTGTCGGAATAGAAAACTGGGAGGAGATATCTGATATGATGCAGAATTTACTAACGGATATGATGGTTCTGATTGCAGAAGATGGCGATGTAGATATGGCAACATTAAAAGGAGCTATGCAACCGGTTCAAAATCTATATAGTTCTAAGGCTGGACTTGAAAAACTTGTTTTCAAAGAGTTGAATTTCATGCATTTCCCTTTTGGTCTTGAATATGACTTGAACAATGTAATTGAGTACGAAGATCTATTGCCTAACATGTTAGGAGGTGATCCTATCAGAGGAGACGCGCGACTTTACATAGAAGACGTAGACTTTGAAAATTCTTTCGCTACACTTAAGCAAGAGATGAATCTTAATCCTGAGGATACAAAGAGAATCATCACCAGCTTATTCAAACAAATGAATCTGAATAACGAGGAGTTCGATGAAGCGTTAGCGTCTGCAGAGTTTGACATAAGAGACAATAACAGCTACAGCTTCTATTTTAACCCTGGCGTTCCATACATCATAGAGACAAACCGTGAGACGGTTATGAAGCTTGGACCTGAAGATGGAAAGCGAGTTGATATCCTTAGGATCGAATTAGTTGAGGATTAGAACAAGAGCTACTTCATAGGTATTTCGATTTCCTCATGCCATATGTACTTGCCAAACCACTTCCAGTTATGCCATACTGGGGCTAACAAAGCTCTGTCTAATATCTGTCAACAATCACTATATTGGCTTCTATCTTATAATCTATAGATCAAGTCATGATAAAATTCATTCTCTCCTTCATATTGGCCTCCTTAACTACGTTCATTGGACTGTCTGGTCAATCTGCAATAGACTTGCGATCTGCCGCCCAAGAAGCACTTAAAGCCTTTGATACACCTGGATTTGCTGTTGGTGTCATCAAGGATGGAGAAGTTGTTCTGTCTGAAGGTTTTGGTACAAGAACTGTAGGTAAGAACGAGTCTGTTGATGGTAACACACTCTTCGCAATAGCTTCCAACTCTAAGGCATTCATCTCAACAGCAATCACAAAGCTTCACATAGAAGGAAAATTAAATCTCGACGATCCAGTTCAGAAGTATCTTCCGTACTTCGAGTTATATGACGAATACGTCAGCAGTCATACCACTGTCAGAGATCTGTTGTGTCATAGAGTAGGGTTGGGCACCTATAGCGGTGATGCACTCTGGTACAAAACCGAAAAGAGCGCACAAGAAATTATAAAACAAATCAAGTACCTACCTCAAGCATACGAATGGAGAGCAGGTTATGGATATACTAACCTGATGTTTATCACAGCAGGCGAAGTCATAAGGTCAGTGACGGGCATGTCATGGGACGCTTATGTTCAGTCCAACTTTCTAATTCCTCTTGGTATGTCAAGAACACAGACTGCTGTTGGCCCACTAAAAGCGATGAGCAATGTGGCTTCTCCTCATATCACGCATCGTGGCAACCTAGCAACAGGTATGGCACAATGGAATACTCCTGGAGCAGCTGGTGGAATCATCTCCAGTACAAGTGATATGCTACTATGGCTAAAAGCTCAATTGCATCCAGAAGATGCTGAAACTCGCGGCATCTTTCCAGCAAAGGTTAAATACCAAACGATGAAACCTCATACGCCTATTGGCAACTTTGATTTCTACAGTGCAGGACTTGGCTGGTTCCTTTATCGAAAGGGCGGTCAAGCGATTGTCACACATGGTGGTGGATATGATGGCATGTATTCGCGAGTGATCATGATCCCAGAAATGAATGTCGGTATTGTTGTTTTAACTAATAGTATGACTGGATTGTCTTCTGCGGTTGGCAATTACATTCGTGATTCATATCTTGGATTAGATACCGAAGGTTGGTTAAAGAAGGCAACAACATCGGAAGCTAAATCAAGAGAGAAGTGGCAGTCCAAATTTACAAAGCTCACTCCGCAAAAGATGACAAGCGCGTCATTGACGTCAGCTGATATGATTGGCGATTATCATGATCCACTTTATGGCCATATTTCTATTTCTACGGGATCAAACAATGTACTCCAATTACAATTTGAAGGAGCTCCAGAATTATCAGCCACATTAACTCACTATCACTTTGATACATACGAGATAGATTGGAATCAAGAACATGCATGGTTTGATTTTGGAACAGTACAATTCCTCATGAACAATAATAGAAAGGTAACCGGATTACAATTTGATGTACCGAATGATGATATCTTCTTTGATGAGATACATCCTGTGAAAGTAGATTAAACATGATTAAGTTTGACTTAGACACATATAGACTCAGATTCAGTTTAACACCAATAAAGCATGGTGTAACTGGCTTAATGTTAATGATCTCAGCAAGTGTCTTTTCACAGTCAAATAAAACTATGTTTTTTAAAGCTGGTTTTGTTCAACAAAGCACTTTTGAAAATAGACTTACATCAAACTATAGAGGAGGTGTTGGTTTGAATTTGGAATTAGGATTTGAAAAAACATCAGAAAAGTATGTAAGTCGTTTCTCCTTAGATTACTCTAAAGCCAACCAAGGCAAATCATACATCTCGTATAGTACTATTTACAAAGTTGATTTGAAATACGAAAACCTAAAGCGAATTCATACAATCAAAGGACTATATATAGGCGGTTACATAGATGTTGGAACTATGATCAACGAAAAAAATGGCTTATGGGGGTCAACAAACAATCCTATTAGTTTTACTCAATGGGCATCTTTGGGGATGGTTGCTCAATATTCTGTAAAATTTAAAAATGATTACTTATGGAACATGTCTCTTTCCACACCTATAGTTAGTTACATCATCAGACCATCATATGGCTCAGTATGGCCAGATAAGTTTTTAGAACCTCAAAATTTCAATCTTTATGAGAGAGGGATAGTGACTGCTGGTTTAAAAAGCGGGAATGTAGCTCTGTTCAATAATTTCAGCAATACTATAATTAAGACGTCAATGTATTTTCCATTCAAGAATAGTCAGTGGCATTATGGATTAGAATATTCTTTTAATAGAATTCACACCAATGAAATAAAACCATTAAAACAGTTTGCTAACACTATTAGTATTTCCTTTAAAAGATTATAATGATACGGATTTGCATTTTCATGATGATCCTTTTAGCAACATACAGCTGTAATGATGTTCTTGACGTCCCATCTCAATCAGATGAAGACATCGTGCTTGAGTTATGGAATCACATTGACAGGAATTATTGTTTTTTTGAATTAAAAGGTATAAACTGGGATTCAATAAAAACCGCCAGTTTGGCAAGATTAAATGTAAGTACAAGTGAGAGTGATTTATTTGAGATTTGCGGAGACATGGTATTGGCTTTGGAAGACGGTCATGCATTTTTACGGAATGGACAAACAAACATAGTATATGATTTTAAGGAAGGTTATGATGTACACTTTGATCCTATAATCGTAGAGAAGAAATATTTGAACAGTTCATTTCAACGCGAAGGAATTTACACATATGGAATGATAAATGACTCTATTGGCTATGTTTACTTATATGGATTTCAAAACAGGGAGCTATTTGAGAATATCAAGGGTTATTTTAAACAGCGAAATCCTCAAAAATTGATAATTGATGTTAGAAATAACGGTGGAGGAGATTCTGCTTTGTCATTGGAAATTGTAGAATATCTTATAGACGAAGAAACAAAAGTCGGATATATCAGTGTTAAGAATGGTGAAGAGCGTGATGATTTCACTGAAGTTGCAAATGTTGTTGCAACTCTGAGTTCAAATAATTATCCAGTAAAAACTAACATTCTAATTAATCGAGGATCATATAGTGCTTCATCATATTTAGCAGGAATGGTTAAGTATATAGATAACATAAATGTCATAGGACAAATTACTGGTGGAGGTGGTGGTGGAGGTCAATCATTTGAATTGCCAAATGGTTGGGTAGTAAGAATCCCTCATCACTATTTTTTAGATGCAAAGATGAACCATATAGAATTAGGAGTTGAGCCTGATGTTGAAATAGAAAATACTGAGTTAGATATAATGAATCAACGTGACCTTATGCTCGAGATGGCAATTGAGTATTAGAAGGCTTTCTATATCATGAATCACAAAATAACATTCCTTAGATCACTAATTGGCGCTCTCGTGCTTAGTGCAGCAATTGGCATATTCATTTTCCTCATTGGAGATTTTGGTGATACTGAGACAAAGTTACTGCTGACTACTTTATCAGTAGGTGTATTTAGTCTCACGGGCTTGTGCTCTTCTTCTATTTATGATCGGGTTAATATTCAATCATTTGCTAAGGTGGGAATGGTCTTTTCAGTTGTAGGATTCTTTTTAACATTCATTGCCATTTGGGAGTTCGTGGACATGGATTATATGGGAAAGCCACTTGCGATCTTTTTGGTTCTGGCTATTACCACTGCTCATATCTCATTACTTCAATTGATCATTCCAAGATCTAATAAGGTCCGCCTTATGATGAAATCTACTTTGATCTTAATTTCTATAGTATCACTGATGATCATAGCAGGTCTTCTTTTAGACTTTGAAGTTGGGAACATCTACTTCCGTATCCTCGGAGTATTTGCCATCCTGGATGTACTTGGCACTATAGCCACTCCCTTGGTGAATCGAATGAGCGATTGATCCAGTTATATGTAAGTGTATTTCGCTCGTACAAGTAGATCATACTGACTATATTGGACTGTCAACATGAAACAAGTATGAACAGAAGTCTTCTCATTATTTTTCTTAGCCTATTGCAATTAGTCATCTCGGCACAAGTTCTAACTACTTCAACTCTTCCTATCATCATAGTGGATACCGAAGGCCAAACGATATTGGATGAGCCAAAGATCAATTCGACGATGAAAATCATTTACAAAAGTGAAGGTGTGAATGACATAAATCAGGATAGTGCTCACTTTGAGGGTAGCATAGGTATAGAGTTAAGGGGGCAATCATCTCTTGCGTTATTTCCTAAAAAGGGATATGGCGTCGAAGTACGAGATAGTCTTGGCGAAGATCTGGATGCATCAATCTTAGACATGCCTGAAGAAAGTGATTGGGTCATCCATAGCCCCTACAGTGACAAGTCATTAATAAGAAATGCGCTGTCCTATACTTGGGCAGGTAGAATCATGCCTTATGCTCCAAGAGTAAAAATGGCGGAATTGGTTATTAACAACAATTATCAAGGGATCGTGCTTTGGACAGAGAAGATCAAAAGAGATAAGAATAGGGTAGACGTCAACAAACTCAAAGACGATGAAAATGAAGGTGACGATCTCACCGGTGGATATATCATCAAGTTTGATAAAGGAGATGCCATAGAAGTCGGATGGATCTCACCATATGAGCCAATACCAGGAAGGAATCAAGACACAAGATTTTTATTCAACTATCCTAAGTATGACGATATCACACCTGAGCAACGTAATTACATCAAAGGATACGTTACCGAATTTGAGCACGTCTTAATGTCTGATGACTTTAAAGATCCCATCAATGGCTATCGCAAATACATAGATGTTCAGTCTTTTATTCAACTCATGATCATTAATGAGCTGACGCGAAATGTAGATGGTTATCGACTCAGTACTTACATGTACAAAGACAAAGACTCAAACGGTGGCAAACTACACATGGGACCTGTCTGGGATTATAACTTAGCACTCGGAAATGCGGATTACTGTTCTGGATCAAGTGACTCTGGATGGGCATATGATTTTAACAATGTATGTCCTCAAGACTTCTGGGTCAATCACGTCTGGTGGAAGCGACTATTAGAAGATCCAGCTTTCACTCAAGAATTGATTGCTTCTTGGCAATCTCTTCGGTCAACCATCTTTAGTGATGAAAATCTGAACGCGGACATTGATAGTTTAACTACTGTGCTTGGTGGAGCTATTGAAAGAAACTTTCAGAGATGGCCTGTACTCGGAAACTATGTATGGCCTAACAATTTTGTAGGTGCTACATACCAATCCGAAATAGACTATTTGAAAAGATGGATTGAAAACAGAACAGCATGGTTAGATGATAACTTTAAGTTGCTCACCACAGCTACAAAGAATATCAACTTAACACCACGAAGTCTTGTATACCCGAATCCATCTTTGGAAGACGTTACTATTGATATGACTGACATGAT
>CALHUZ010000179.1 GCA_938039305.1 uncultured Saprospiraceae bacterium | reverse complement strand
AATAAAAAGGATAGTCTTGAATTGAAATACTTTGGTCAAGAATATCTAGAGATGGCTTTAGAAAAGGATGATTTAGAAAGTTCAGAATATAAAGAAACACTTGAGCGCATGCTCAAAGGAAGAAGAGAAGAAGGGATAGATAGAGTGATGGATGAATTGCAATTAGATGCTATCATTGCTCCTACTGGATCACCGGCGTGGAAGACACAACTGAATGGTGGAGATACTTTTCATGTAGGAAGTTCTTCTCCAGCTGCGCAATCAGGATATCCTAATATCACTGTGCCTATGGGCTTTCATGATGACTTACCAGTAGGTATTTCAATCTTCGGAAGAGCATGGAGTGAGCCAACGCTTATTGAAATTGCATTTGCCTACGAGCAAGCTACACAACATAGAAAAGCACCGACTTTTATAGAAAGCTAATTGTAATTATTTCTTCTTATAAGTCTCTTATAAAAGTTGGCTTTTCTTCAGGGATTTAAGATGATATTGGCCTTTTAAATCTTGTAAAATTGGCGGGGTCCCTTTGGGGATTCAAGGTGTGTACAAAGATCTTCTATATCAAAGAGTATCCACTATCCCCTTAGCTCATCAGGGAATACAGTTGGATCAAACCCCCAGACCCAAGCGAGATAGAAGTATACCACAACTAATATCAATACAATAGATATAACGTTGAGCCATATTCCTGCTTTAACCATATCTGGAATCCGAAGATAACCAGATCCAAAAACAACAGCATTTGGCGGCGTCGCAACTGGTAACATAAAGGCACATGAAGCAGCCACTGTAGCGGCAACCATAAGCATGTATGGGTGAATATTAAGCGCCATAGCCATAGGTGCTAAGATCGGTAGAAGCATGGCTGTAGTAGCCAGATTAGAAGTTATTTCCGTAAGGAAATTAACACTTGTAATCAGTATGAATAAGAGTAGGACGACTGATAAGCCTTTAAGTGATGTAAGTTGGCTACCTATCCATTCTGCTAGGCCTGATGCTTGAAATCCGGATGCTAATGCCATACCTGCGCCAAAGAGTAAAAGAATACCCCAAGGCATTTTAACTGCTTCTTCCCATTTTATGATCTTCCCTTTTCCTTTGCTGGCAGGAAGAATAAAAAGAAGAATGGCTGATGTTATGGCTATGATAGTGTCATCAAGAGCAGGCAGAAAATTATCCAGATAAGATCGACTCACCCAAAAGAATGCTGTCATAACGAATACACATAAGACTACTTTTTCCTCAAATCCCATAGTCCCTAACTCCTTAACCTGTCGTTCTATCTCTTTCTTTCCACCAGGGAAGGACTTCTGCTTAAATGTAAAAGCAAATCGAGTCAAATAAAACCAACAGATAGCGAGGAGTGTCAAAGAAATGGGAAGTCCAAATTTCATCCATTGCTGGAAGGTGATTTCTATGTCATAAAGTTCTGATACAACTCCTGCCAAAATCGTATTGGGTGGTGTTCCTATCAATGTGGCAATACCACCAATAGAAGCGGAGTAAGCAATACTTAACATAAGCGCTTTTCCGAAGATGATGTTTTCATCTTCTATCGTCGAAGGGTTGTCTTTCAGTTGAGCAATGATGGCCATCCCTATAGGTAGCATCATCACTGACGTGGCAGTATTGGAGATCCACATAGACATAAAGGCTGTAGCCAGCATAAAACCAAGGATGATCTTTGTGACGTCTGTGCCGATCAACTTAATGATAGTAAGAGCGATCCTTTTATGAAGATTCCATTTTTCTATAGCTATCGCGAGGATGAAACCACCGACATATAGAAAGACATATTTGTGGCCAAAGGCGGCTGTGGTAGTCTTTAAATCTAAGGCATCCGTAAGTGGGAAAAGAACAATGGGCAGTAGTGAAGTAACGCTTATATGGACTGCTTCAGATATCCACCATACTGCTATCCATATGGTACAAGCCAGTACTGCATTTGCCTGATCGGATAGGCCTTCAGGGTGAAAAAATTGTATTGTTAGAAAGAATAAAAGCGGCCCTAAGACCAGACCTATCTTTTTTGACATAGTTAGATGATGTCTTCCAAAGATAGAAATGCTTTCCTATTTCGTGACAGCTCTTCTGAAATAAGGTATTTCATTTAATGGTGCATTAACCGTTAGAGTCGTTGGGCCCTGATACGCCCTGTTCCCTTTGCCTAACCATATGCCGGCAGGGAGAAATACCTCCTTTTTTCTCTCTCCATACTTCACCACAGGAGCGACAACCATATCTGCACCTAACATGAATTGGTAAAGTGGCTCTTCGTCCGCTCCTCGTGGGTAAACAAACTCCATAGACTGAATCATAGGGATGCCTCTCGTCGCTGCAAGTCCTGCGAGTTTGATTAAGTATTTAGCGTTTTCTTCACGCAGGTTTGTCGCCGCTACACATGCAGACAAGTGCTTTTCGTCTAAAGAATTCCAAGGTGCTAAAGAGAAATTCATAATTGGCATCATCGCTTGTACTTGCAATGCTCTAACCATTAATTCTTGATATTCAGGATCTTCTTTATCCAGATTAGTAGGATTAGCACTTAGAACTCCAGACACTTGAAATGGATATCCCATGATTCCTTGAAGCGTAGCAGTGTTAATCATCGACGTAAGACTTTTCCAATCCAGCGTTGAACTACTTGCTTTCTGTACGATCGGATAGCCACCCATTTTCCAGGTTGAGCTATATAAATTAACTCTATGCTTTAGGCCTAGCGTATTATATGCATTCGCAAGATCAGTAGGCAAAGATGATTCATCTGACAAGGCATCTTCATAAATACTAAAATCGCCTTCTGCAAAGTGGAATCCGTCAACACCATATTCACTCTTTAATCTTTCCAGCTCATCTTGAAACCATATTTTAACCGTCGCTCTCGATAGATCTAATATGGCGCTATAACCATTGGACCATCTGGCGATTTTTATTTCTTCTGGATCAAATGCGTCGCTCAAAAAGGCATTATCACTTTTTTTGAGTTTGTTAAAGGCTTCAGAATCTGGGCTAACGAAAGGGCTTACGTATAGCATCACTTTGAAACCCATCTTATGAAGCTCTGTAACCATCAGCGAAGGATCTGAAAATTTCGTCGAATTAAAATTCCAATCCCCGTAATCCATCTGCCAACCATCATCAATCACAATCACGCCGCCCGGAAATCCATTATTTCTGATATTCAATGCATAAGCGAGTATACTTTCTTGATTGAAGTCGTGATCTAAGGTGATATTAGTATGATACACAGCACCTGTGAAAAAAGCATTGTCCGGTGTTTGTCCTCCAAATACCAAGAAGTTTTCTGCTGCGTAGTTATATGCTTCTGCAAGTGTAGATCCTGATTGACCAGATATTAGTCCAACCGATTCATTTACGACGATGTTGTCTTCACTTACCGTAAATGTAAAGGGTCGTTCACTCCATATATATCTTCCTTTATTAGAAAGTAGAAGCGGTTGAACTTGACCACCCATATTCTCATTTAGATCAGCTTCGAAGCCTACAGGAAACGGCATTAAGTCTGCCTTTCCTATTTGACCTCCATACCATTGCTCATCAGGTAGTAGGTCAATTGTCTTTTGTGCGCTTAGATCAAGTGCGAATGATACGATTAGGCCTATGATGAAGGCGATCTTAATAAATGGATTCATGGTCATATTTTAGACTTCCAGCGCGCAATATTAAGCATTTAGAGGCTTTGATGCTCGCTTTTTAGGTTAAAGGAAACGTAAGAGAAAGCTGACAAAGTATTAAATGTGAAAACTACAGACAGTAAAACTTGCACTCCTTTAAGGTGCAAAAGAAAGGATAAGAGACTTAACTTTACGACTTAGATCATTTCGCGAATTATGGTTTTTAAACTCGCTAAAGAAGAAGATGCTGATAGAATAGCACACTTTCATGCTGATAGTTGGCAGAAATATTATCGTGGTATCTGCACGGATCAATACTTGGATTATGAAGTTCATGATGATCGCTTAGCTATATGGAGGGAGCGTCTGAGCAAAAATGATCCTAAGTGTCACACACTGATTGCTGAGAATGATGAAGGGAAGATGTTGGGCTTCGTTTGTACATTTTTGGATTATCATGACGAATGGGGAGCCTATCTGGATAATCTTCATGTAGATTCCGAGTATCAAGGATTAGGTATAGGAAGAAAATTGATGGCTGAGGCAGCTAAATGGGTAGCCAGCAAAGATCCTTCTTCCAAGTTATATCTTCATGTTCTTGATGGAAACTTATCTGCCAGGGCATTCTACGAAAAGATAGGAGGGCGACTATTGGGATTTGGAACCGTAGATTTTCCATGGCTAAAGAATGGTAAGATCCGAGACTACATTTGGGATTTGGATCAATTGACTTAAAAAAAGAAATCCTTCTTGCGTGATGACACAAGAAGGATCTATAAAAAAATTATTTTGGCATATCACACTGGGTAGAAGAACTGCTCTTTAGTGATCTTGCCATCTTTAACTTCATAGACGCAGATTTCTTCCGATTTTATTCTGCCCATGCCTTTCATTGTCATGTCGATGTTCATCGTACAGCTGAAGTGATTGCCAGCTACAATAGGCCCGTCCAGTGTCATACTATGTAATTCTTCTACAGAGCTTTCCCATTGCTTTCCCTTGGCTATGATATTTTCAATACCTGAAACCATTTCTGGACCTCGGGCTCCTTTGGGCTCTATGCTAACTGAATCTGTTGCATAGAGCTCTGCTTGAGCCTTTTCCCAACTTCCGTTTCTGCAGTACTCTACTAGTTTGTTTGCTACTTCTTGTGTTGTCATTTTATAAGTTTTAAGTGAGAATTAATTGTATTGAATTTGTAATTAATTGTTTTTTATGTTTTTCAATTTATTCTTTAGGAAAGTAACCTCTCTATCTGTTTTGCTAACTTGAATAGCCCGTTCTAAAAGTAATTCTATCTGGTACATATCTTTAAGTTTACTGTAGAGTTCAACACCTACCATGTAGTACGTGGCTTTATTTGACTTAAAGGTCTCTGCAGACATTTGATTATATATCCTTTTAGCTTCGTCAATCTCATCTAAGTGCAGATGAACAATCACGAGATTGAGTAATACGAGATCTTGCTTCTCTTTTGTATAGAGTGCTTTGTACAATGACTTTAAAAGTTTCCAGTTCGTACTATCTATACTTTTTGCGATACAATGCTGTGCACTTATAAAAGCTTCAATTTGAAATTTTGATTTATCAGGATTTAAAGCGTTAGATTTCTGGAGATAGTGATGGCCGATTTTTATGAAGTAAGGATCCCACTTACTTCGATCTTGCGCGTCCAGCAATATAATGTTGCCTTCTTTGTCCAGCCTACTTTCATATCTCGATATGTGGTAACACATGAGTGATAAGAGTGCAAGGGTATCTGAGTTGGCAAGATTGTGTTCTGCTAGATACTTGCACAATCGCATGGCTTCAAGACATAAGTCTTTTCTAATCCAGTGTTCTGCATGAGTAGAATAAAATCCTTCGTTGAATAACAAGTAAAGAGAAGTATGGACCATCACTTGACGCTCCGCAATTTCTGTTTCTGAAGGCCAATCAAAAGTTAGCTGTTCCTCTTTAATGAACTGTCGTGCTCGCAGCAATCTTTTTTTAATCGAACTCTCGTTGACCATTAAAGCACTACTGATTTCCTTGTTTCCTAAACCCGCTAAGGTTTTAAGCATGAAGGCCAGTTGATCTTCCTTTTTTAATTTGGGGTGACAGATGAGAAACAATAATTTCAATTCTGGATCTTTAACCTCATTTTCATCTATATCGATCGACTGTGAAAGCCCTTCTTCATGAGCCTCTTGATCAAGAGGAGTTGCTATCCGCTGTCTCTTTCTGATCTCATCGATATATGCATGCTGTGCGCATCGATATAACCATCCCTGAGGATTAGAAGGTTGCTCTGAAAAAGGCCAAGTTTTAAGGGCCTTATAGTAGGCTTCCATTGCTGCATTTTCGATCAATTCAATGGAGTTTACGCCATACTTTCCAATAAGTAGCGATACGATTTTCCCGTAAGACTTTCTGAAGAGTTGATCTATAGCCACTTTTTGTTGATCGCTCATCAGTTACTGAAAGTTTTCGATCTCTCTAATTTGAACCGTTCCTCCGATGTCATACTCAGGGAAGTCTTTACTCATCTCTATAACTTGATCAAGAGTGTCTGCCTTCAATAGAAAGTAACCTGTCACGAGTTCTTTTGCCTCGACATATGCACCATCTGTTACAATATGGCCTTCTCCTACAGCTACGGATCTCGCCTTTAAAGCGCGTCCATTGATGAAGTGATCATCTTTTTTAAGATCATCTACCCATTTGTTCCATTTTGCGAGTCTTGCTTGAATCTGATCGGGTGATAATTCGCTTTCCTCGTAGTCACCTCCGACGAAAATCATCATAAATTCTTTCATAGTAATTTGTTTTGTGTGTTCTTATGCTCTAATGACGTTTGGCATCTGAAGATAGGAGACAAGTTGAGGATTTTTTTTGATCAATCTCATTCGTGTCGTTAAGATTGGGGATTGATTAATACTGAAAGCTATCTTTGGGGATATGATTCATAAAGGGAGTAAGTTGATTTGTCGAGGGGCTGTCTTTGTATTATTTACATTTATGTTTTTATGTGGTAGTTGTGCCACAGAACCTAAAGCAGATCTCATCATCGCCACATCTGCTAACATGCAATATGCCATGGAAGAGATTATCGAATCCTTTGAGGTCGATCATAAAATCAAATGTCAGACAGTAGTAAGTTCATCAGGGAAGCTAACAGCGCAGATATCAGCTGGGGCGCCTTATGATTTATTTTTTTCAGCTGACGAAAAGTATCCAGCTCAACTATACCAAGAAGGTTTAACCATTGATACTCCTCAGATATATGCTTATGGTCATATTGCTATGTGGTCTATGTCGATAGAAGGTATAAAACCCTTTGGCCTCTTGTCTGAGGATATCAAACATGTAGCCATCGCCAATCCTAAAACTGCACCTTACGGAAAAGCAGCTCAAGAGATGATTGGTTATTACAAGTTGTCACCGATTAATGAAAAATTGGTATTTGGCGAAAGCATCTCACAAGTCAATCAGTTCGTTATGTCAGAAGTTGTGGAGGTCGGTATTACTTCACTTTCCGTAGTGCTGTCTCCTATTTTGAAAAACAAAGGATATTACACTAAAGTAGATCCAGCGTCATATCAACCGATCGCACAGAGTATGGCTATTGTCACAAAGAATGAAGAGAAAGTAAGTAAAGCTAAAGCATTTAGAAACTATATCAAATCACCTAAAGCACAGGGTATTCTAAAAGACTACGGTTTCGGTTTGTAGCTATTCCATCTCTTAGTGAAATAGAATGTGTACTAAGACCAGCGAACCTAAAAGTCCCCAACCATACCATTCTATCTTTTTATCAGCAGATACGAATAATGTCTTCCATGAATTCAGGCCATATCT
>CALHUZ010000178.1 GCA_938039305.1 uncultured Saprospiraceae bacterium | reverse complement strand
AACCCATCTACTATACTTTGCTTTTATAATGATGATATCTAATTCTGAAGCAAAATTATAAAGTTGATCTACATAAAAATCTGTGTCATCTATATGTTCAATAGCTTGAGGAAGGTAGTTGGTTTTTATATCGGCGGGTATTTCAATTCCACTATGAGGTATACTAATTAGAATCGGGACTCTACTCGTCGCTGGAAGAATAATATCATATGGTTGATGTGCCACTTCCATCATTAATATTGATCGAATAAGTGATTGTAATCAGTAGCAAGTGAATCATTGTTTTCTTTAACGCACTTCAATATGGATCGTTCTTGAATGATGCGAATGGCTTTAGCGATGTCATCACTAAAGACGCGATCTTCTTCCGCATGTGTGATAGAAGCACGGATCAACTCATGAACCCGATCAAGCATCTTGCTTGACTTTAGAGGTTTGTGATAATCAAAAGATTGAGCGGCACACATTAATTCTATAGCGAGAATCTTTTCTACATTCTCAATAACTCGGAGTGCTTTCCTGCCTGAGATGGATCCCATGCTTACGTGATCTTCTTGTCCCAGTGAAGTAGGTATACTATCTGCACTTGCTGGGAAACAAGATGTTTTGTTTTCACTTGCTAATGCAGCGGTTGTATACTGGAGCATCATAAATGCAGAATTCGCACCAGTGTTTTCCATCAAGAGTTTAGGTACTCCTTTGGCTACGCCCATGAGAGATAGATAAATCCTTCTATCAGAGATACTTCCTAATTCCGATGCCGCTAAGCAAGCATAGTCTAATGGAAGTGCTAACGGCTGACCATGAAAGTTGCCACCACTGATACTCTCGTTGTCTCCAACGATCACCGGATTATCCGTCACGGAGTTAAGTTCTATTTCTGTGAGTTCTTTGAGGTGAAGCCAAGTTGTCCTGGAAGCGCCATGTACTTGTGGGATGCACCTAAGAGAATATGGATCTTGGACACGATCACAATCAACATGTGAATCTATGATCTGAGAACCTTTGAGCAAACTTGTCATCCTTTGAGCCACATGAATATTACCTGGATAAGGTCGGAGTGCATGTAGCTTAGAATTAAAAGGACTGTGAGAACCTAAAAGTCCTTCGACCATGAGGGCTCCTATAATATCGGCATGGCTGAGACAGCTGTGTAGTTTATCCACTATGGTCGTTGCGTAAGCAGCAATGAACTGTGTTCCATTGATTAAGCAAAGCCCTTCTTTGGGTTGGAGTTTAATTCCGCTTATTTGCTCGCTATCCATCATGGTCTTAGTGTCTACTTCGACACCTTTGTAAATCACACGACCAAGACCAATTAATGGAAGGAAAAGATGCGCCAAAGGAGCTAAATCTCCTGATGCCCCGACAGATCCTTGAGATGGTACTATAGGTATGATGTCCTGTTCTATATGCCAGTTGATTCGCTCCAAGGTAGTGATAGCTACACCAGAATGGCCTTGAGATAGAGCGTGCATCTTGAGGATGAGCATAAGCTTTGCCATGTTAGTGGGGATGGCGTCTCCTACACCGACACTATGACTTTTCAAGATGTTGTATTGAAGTACTTCAGTATGCTCTGGGGATATTTTAGTGCTACATAGCGGACCAAATCCAGTATTGATGCCATAGACTGGAGCTTCACCTTGAGCCATTTTATCGACTACTCCTTTCGACCAACTGACTTTTTCGAGGCAAGCTGGTGATAGATATCCTTTTAATTTCCCTTCGGCTATTCTTAAAGCCTTAGAAACAGTGAGTTTGTCAACTCCATATTCAAAAGAATCGGATGGCATGCGGCTTGTGATTTTTATAAATATATGCTTGACTTTAATAATTATTGAGTCCGATTAAGCGTATATTGATAACTATGAGTAATCAAATGGAGCTGAATCATATTCGATCGTTTGTGGTTCTGGCCAAAGAGTTACATTATCGTAGAGCAGCAGACCGATTGTTTATTTCTCAGCCAGGATTAAGTAAGAGAATAAGACAGTTAGAATCAGCATTAGAAAGCCAGCTTTTTAAGAGGCACACTAGAAGTGTAGAGTTGACTTTTTCTGGCCAATATTTACTCTCTGAGGCTCAGTCAATACTGGATCAAGTCGAGGGCATTAAAAGCCAAATTAGGCTGATTGAGAAGGGCTCGCAGGGAGAAGTTCGCATTGGATTTGTGGGCTCAGCGATGCAAGGAGTTATTCCGGATTTAGTGATGAAAAGCAATACACTCCATCCTGATATTCACTTTACACTTGAAGAAATGTCTATCGTCAATCAACTTGAGGATATCCGAAACAATCATTTAGATATTGGTTTTGTTCGTCAAGACAAAGTGCCAACTGGGCTTTCGATACGTCCTGTTTATGAAGAATCTTTTGCTTTAGTATTACCTAAGGATCATCCAGTGGATCAAGAATCATTTGAAGGATTGAGTCAATTCAAAGATGAAAGTTTCATTCTTTTTTCAAGTGATTATAGCAGCACGTATTATTATAATCAGATCATGAGCATATTTGATAATGCCGGATTCGATCCCATCATTTCTAATCGCTCTATCAACGCAAATATTATTTTCAAATTAGTAGGCAATGGATTTGGAATAGCTATAGTGCCCAAAAGTCTTGCCCAAGATTACAATTTGCCAATTAAGTTGATCGAGTTATCTGATATCCCACAGAGGGCTGTGCTTTCTGTAGTTTGGAAGAAGAAGCAATATTCTAATTTGGTCAAGAACGTTCTTGACATCATTATTGATAATTAAATCGAGCGCTGGTAGCACCGCCTTCATTTACAACTTCGAAGTGATGAA
>CALHUZ010000177.1 GCA_938039305.1 uncultured Saprospiraceae bacterium | reverse complement strand
GTTTGTCTTTATTTAGATCATATAAGCCGCGATCATTGATAGGTACGAAAAGTGTCGTTTCATCTGTCGCCATTCCCCAGTGGATGCCGCCCATAAATCCTCCACGACCGACGAGTTGTGTCCAAAGGATGCGCCCATCATTATCTGGATCAAGCGCATATACATGACCTGATTTTTGACCTGCCAGTAGTATATCTCTCCCTTTATAATTAACAAGAATAGGAGGTGCTCCAAAGTCAGCATCAGGCCCGTTGTCCTCTGGACAATTTGCACGACTTGTCAAGGTGACACAAGCTGCATTCCAGACATCTTTTGGCATGGTCTGTTGGATCCATAATTTATCTCCCGACTCAAGATCAAAAGCAATGATCGCATCACTCGTATTAGTCGCAGGTTGGGTATAGTTTTCTCCAGTTCCGATATAAAGACATCTCCTTGTTGTATCGATTGTAACGGCTGTCCAGATAGGTGCTCCGGAAGGCCCCATTATAGGCAGGTCTTTTGAGGTTGTGCCTTGCTGAGTTGCTGGATCATCGATCGTATATGACTTCCAGATTTGAGCGCCGTCATTTACATCAAGTGCGACCATTGATCCTCGAAATGTGCAACAAGTGTAAGATTCATCTCCCGCAGAAGCAACTTCTGTAGATGACACAGGTATGTAAATACGATCTTTGTAAAGACTCAAATTTCCTGTTATTGTAGCATTTTGATGGTTGTCTATTTTCTTTTTCCAGATTAGCTTTTTAGAAACTAAATCGAGTGCATAAATATGCGCGAAAAAATCACCGAAGTACAATCTATTTGCACGTCCAGTGCTATCCCTTCCGATGACAAGAGCACTACGGATCTCAGAGGTCGCCTGATATGTCCACCGGGTACAACCTGTGTGTCGATCTAATGCATATATTGTACCGGTCTGACTAGCGGTGTATAAGGTGTTTCCAGAAATGGTAGGTTGAACTCTCGCCCGTGATGAATTAGGAAATGCAAATGCCCAATCAAGTTTTAATTGGGATACATTTTGTGCATTCAACTTTAAGTCTTCCTTGTTATAATATCTCTGATTGTGCAGTCCAAGCCCCCAGTTATCGACTCTTGGATAGGTCATCTGATCCGAAGTATTATCTTCATCGGCACATAGTCCTTTGGTGACCTTGTCGGCAAATGCAACTTCGCTATCGACTTCCGAGATATATGCTGCGAGCTCTTGATGTTGTTTGTCCGAAAGTGTGATGGCTTGATTCTTCATCACTCCAGTTTTAAGTGCGGCCACGATGGCTTTTTCAGGTAGTAATTGTAACGCGGCTATACTGGGTGCTTCAGCTACAGCTCCTCCGTGACAGATCCCACATCGAGTGTCGAAGAGTTCTTGTGTTGCTAAGTCGGCAGTCATCTGCTCTGTGGATCCAGCTGTTAATCTGGTCCAGATGAACCACAGAAATAGCACAGTTGTAATTAGAATCACAAGTATGATTTTCTTCCACATAGCTTACATGTTCTTGAGAGATAAAGGAGAAGCTTTATCTATAATTTGCCTCAGCGAAAAGATATTGCCATCTGGATCTTGAGCAAAGACCATCCAGAAGTCTTGCAACTTTTGTGGAGTACTATTAAAGTTAACTCCTTTGTTTTTTAGTCTTTCATATTCTAATTGTATATCTCCTACTTCAAATGAAAAAGAGTACCCGAGATCAGTTAGTTTAAGTGGATAGTCTCTCGTAGGAGTTGCTGGCTGGGTATACTGCATTAATTCTAATTTCTTTCCTTGCGTATCCATCCCAAACCATACACCTTCAAATGTCACGTTGTCTAAGTCGACCACATCATCGATCAGCTGATGAGGACCATAACTATTCACTCTATATGGTTCTATTTCCAATACTTCTTTATAATAGGCAGTCAGTCGTTTGATATCTGGGCTGATGAGGGCGACTTGGGTCATCCACATCAGATGTTCTTCGGCCCATTCTGTTCCAATGGCTAATCTGATGAGTGGTGATGGCATATGTTCTAATTCCATCATATTGCCTTCTGGGTCATAGGCATATGCGTAAGAAACTCTGATGCTACTACTACCGATAGGTTCATCTCCTCGGCTGATGATATCTGCTCCAGCATTTTTGAATAGATCATATGCTGGATGTTCTTCTGGCGTCTGGTAGCAGGTATGTGTCATGCCGGGACCAAAAGGAGGCATCTTAGTGATAGCATCGGTTTGATGATCAAATTCCGTTAATTCTAAGAGCATATTAGGCCCCTTAAGGACTGCTGTCTCGTATGATATCGAATCATATCCAAAGAGTTCGTTAGCGGCATCGTTATCCTTCACCGTATATCTATTGATCAATTCAAAGTCAGTTGCAGACTGATAAAAGGCAATCATCTCATCTATATCCATTACTGAAATACCAATATGGTTGAAACCGATAAACGATGTTGGTGAGTCCAGCATAGAAGGGCGCGGGGCTAGGCGATCCATGGCATAGTTGTAGACATAAATACCCCCCGCGAAGAAAACTACAAGTAGGAATAGAAGAAAGTACTTCAAGAAGCGAAGGATCATGCGACAATTTATTGAGCTATATATGTCCTAAGGTAGGATTTATGTGGTAATGGGTTCAATATGTTTAGTTGCTTTTGTGAGTTTGGTAGATTTGATGGG
This sequence comes from uncultured Saprospiraceae bacterium, assembly GCA_938039305.1. Lineage (GTDB taxonomy): Bacteria > Bacteroidota > Bacteroidia > Chitinophagales > Saprospiraceae > JAJRXG01. The sequence goes on along the minus strand of CALHUZ010000177.1, from coordinate 1,100 downwards.
AATGCAGATTATTGACTTAAAGATCGACTTCAGAATAATTGCTACTTTCAAGGGAATATTTAACTCCTTATAAAGTAGCTTTTACACCACTTCATGAATCAAAAGAAAATCCCTTGGTACTTCCTTTTGCTACTTGTATTGGCAGGAGAGTCGATATTTATCCTTCCTTTTGTTCTTGCGAGAGTCTTTAGGCCTACAGTGCTTGAAGTCTTTAACTTAGACAATGTTCAGTTAGGTCTATGCTTCTCAGTATATGGCATAGTCGCCTTGTTATCATATCTGTTCGGAGGCCCTTTAGCTGATAAGTATCCGCCCAGAAAGTTGATTGCTATAGCGCTTTGGATGACAGCGTTAGGAGGATTGGTTTATGGTACCTTCCCCAGTTATGGAGTTTTAAAAGTGCTTTATGGATATTGGGGATTTACAACTATCTTCTTGTTCTGGGCTTCTTTGATTAAAGCTACTCGAGTTTGGGGAGGAGCTGCTTCACAAGGAAAGGCATTTGGATTATTGGATGGTGGTAGAGGATTGGTGGGAGCTTTATTCGGAACTATGGGAGTGCTTGTTTTCTCACTATTCATCACTTCCGAAATTACTGAAGCGACGACCACAGAAAGCAGAATGGCATTCAAATATGTGATTCATATATCCACTGGGGTTATCGTTCTTGTCGGATTATTAGTCTGGTTTTTCATGAAAATTGATGAAAAGATAGAGAAGGAGATCATATTAGAGAAGATTACGCTTTCGCAAATAAAAGAAGTGTTACGCCTCCCTTCTGTATGGTTGCTGATGATCATCATACTCTGTGCCTATGTAGGATATAAGATAACAGATATATTCTCCCTCTACGCGCAAGATGTGATGTTGTATGATCAAGTTCAATCTGCCAAAGTGGGTACTTTTTTATTATTTGTTCGGCCTATCGTTGGAGTTATAATTGGAGTATTGGCGGATCGTACTCAGACTACATTGTGGTTGGTCATTAGTTTTGTCATTTCATTTTTGGGGGCCTTGTTATTTGCTACAGGCGTATTGCCAGCTTCGGCCACGGTATTGTTTTTTCTTTCGATATTGATTGTGGCAACTGGAGTGTATGC